>NZ_JASGSR010000111.1:0-25632 GCF_040446015.1 Bradyrhizobium sp. INPA03-11B | reverse complement strand
GCGCAGGACCGCGACCAGGCGCTGCATTGGTATCGAAAGGCGGCGCAGCAGAACAACGAAGGCGCGCTACGTCGTCTGCAGGCGATGGGCGAGAGCGTCGGCTGAGATTGTTGGAGGCGGACATCTCGTCGCACGCAATGGCAGAGACGGTGAACGGCTTTGTTTTTGGGCGCGAAGGCACGGAAGCGTGCACCTCTGCGTGACAATCTAGGCAGAACTAACAATGGCTTTCATATCGACGATAGAGAGATTGCGTTAATGTGGGTTCGCGGAATAAATGCTCATTGCACCTCTGGTTGTGTGAAGATGATCGATAAGAACCGAGAGGTCATGATCAGTGGCGTGTCAGGCAGCGTGATCTCGGGATCGAACGTCCGCGTGACCGGGAAAGAAACTGGAGCCGGCGTTAGACGTTGGCAGGAGATCGAGTGGCAATGAACAAGATGGTCGAACGGAGCGTCAGGGATACGAAGGATATGTTGCCCGTTGCCAGTCCGGTTCAGCAGGACGACCATCCGCAGAGCCTGTTCCTGGATCCCGATATCAGCGATCTCCAGTCAGGATCGCGGTTGCGCGGCGCGATCCTCGAATATTCGGGGCGGGGAATCTCGGGCTGGATTGTCGATGCCCAGTCGCCCGCGGCAACGGTTTCGATAGCGCTCTTCGTCGGCTCCCACTGTGTCGAAGAGGGACGCACCGGCCGGTCGATGCCGGCCCGCATCGGTCCGCGCAGCGTGATCGGGCGTCCCGGATTTCGCATCGATCTGTCGACGCCGGGCGTGCGCCGCCGTCTGGCGCGTGCCCTGAGAAACTCGCTTGTCGAGCCCAAGCATGCGCAGATCTATCTGCGCATCAGCCTGAGCGACGGGGAATATTACGAGATCCCGCTGTTCGAGAACTTCACGCCGAGCGAAGTGGTGGTTGCGCTCGGCTTCTCGCTCGAAGACTACGACGATCTGCTGTTTCCCAGCGTCGACAACCGAAGCGTTGCGGGACCGGCGGACGCCTCCACCAAGGAGGTGCGCTATATTTGTTTCTACCTGCCGCAATTCCATTCATTTGAAGAAAATGACAGGTGGTGGGGTCCGGGGTTCACCGAGTGGACCAATGTCGCGCGCATGCGCGCCCAGTTTCCGTCTCACGAATCGCCGTGGCTGCCGGCCGATCTTGGATTCTACGACGTCCGGCTGCCGGAGACGCGCCGACAGCAGGGCGACCTCGCGCGCAAGTACGGCATCGATGGATTCTGCTACTACGTGTATTGGTTCCAGGGTCGCAGGTTGCTGGAAAAGCCGCTTCAGCTCTTGCTTGAGGACGGCGAGCCGAACCTGCCCTTCTGCATCTGCTGGGCCAACGAGAACTGGTCGCGCCGGTGGGACGGCTCGGATGCCGAGCTGCTGCTCGGACAAAATCACTCGCTGGACGACGACGTCCGTTTTATCGACGACATGGCCGACCTGCTGCTCGACGAGCGCTACATCACGGTCGATGGTCGAAAGGTCATCGTCATCTACCGGCCGTCATTGCTGCCGGACAAGCAGCGTCTGTTCGAGATCTGGCGCGAGCGAGCCCGGGAGCTCGGCATTGGCGAGATTCTGATCTGCAATGCGATGACCTTTGGCGAGTTCGATCCGCGCGACGTCAATTGTGATGCGGCCATCGAGTTTCCGCCGCACACGGTCTCGACGCGGGAAGTGCCCCCGACCGAAGTCGATGCTCCGGCGACCTTCGCCGGGAAGGTGTACGATTATGTCGACGCCATGCGATCGTCGATCGGCAAGACCTACGACTTCCCGTTCTTTCCTGCCGTCATGCCGCGTTGGGACAATACGCCGCGCAAGGGACCGCGCGGTCACGTCTTCACGAGATCCAGCCCGGAGGCATTCGAGGTCTGGCTTCGCGACGCCACCCTGCGGGCCAAGGGCAACAGCTTCTCCGAGTCACTGGTGTTCATCAATTCCTGGAACGAATGGGCGGAGGGGGCCCATCTCGAGCCGGATTCGCGTCATGGACGCGCCTTCCTTGAGGTTGTGCGGAGGGTCGCGTCCGCTGAGCCGATTTCGGCGCAGATCAGAAATAGCCCGGATCTGCTGGATTGCCTGAGCAGGCAGGAGCTTGAATGGGCGGTGAAGGAAGCTTCGACGCATGTCGAAGTGCTCGCAAACCTGCACCGGTCGGGCCTCACTCATTCGGGGGTGCAGCGCTTGAGAAGCGGCACTCCGGTTGAGGCGGACGGCGCGTCCGACAATCCGGCAGGTTCGTTGCTGGTCATCGAGAACATCAATTCCCAGACCGGCGAACGGGTGATCGTTGATCCGCGCTTTGAGATCCTGGTGCGGGGATGGATTTGCGCGGGCAACGCCTTCGAAGCAAGCAGGCAGAGAACGGGATTCCTGGTCCTGTCGGGGCTTGCCGCGGAAGGCGCAATCAACGGCGGCTACTGTCTGATCGTCGATTGGCACGAGCGCGTGGACGTGAAGGAATATATGAAGGCGGAAAGCAAGGATTGCTATTTCGGCTTCCAGCTGTCGTTCTCGATTCGAGACTTGCCGGATGGTGAATATCAACTCGCGGTCCTGGAGGTCGGCGACGGCGCCAGTGCCTTGGTGAGGTCGCGCCATTCGATCATCGTGAGACGTTGAGGTCGCCTCCGATGCTCGCAAGTGTGGTCATCGCGTGCTACAAGCACGAGCAGTATCTCGAGGAATGCCTCGAGACCGTCTATCAGCAGACGTTTGCCGACATCGAGCTCGTCATCGTCGACGACAATTCGCCGGACAGGAGTTTTGAAGTCGCGCAGCGGGTCATCAAGAAGCGGTCGTTCGGAAAGCGCTTCGTGTCCTGCAAGCTGCTCAAGAACCCCCAGAATCTTGGAGCCCATTACACCTGGAACAGGGCGTTGTCGCTGACGAAGGGCGACATGATCTTCCTCTTGAATTCGGACGATGCCTTCTCCAGGGAGCGCGTCCAGCTGTTCGCGGACAAGCATGGCGACGAGCGGCTGTTCTTCGGCTTCTCGGCCGTCGAGCCGATCGACGAACATGGCAAGTCGATCAGCAACTACCAGTTTCCGACGCGCCTGCGCTATGCGATCGACCGGGCGCAGATTGCCGGTGCGCCGCTGTCGTGGACGTTCCTGGATTCTCAGATTGCCGCGTCGACCGGAAACTTCGTCTTCAGCCGCGAACTGCTGCGGCAGGTGGGCTGGCTCGCCGACCTGAAATACTGCCATGACTGGGACTTCGCCTTGCGCGCCGTCACCAAGGTCGAGCCGACTTACCTGGAGGCCGACCGCTATCTGTACCGGCTGCACTCCACCAACAGCTTCCGAAGCCTGAGCAAGGTGGCGGAGAGCGAGACGAAGGCTTGCATGGTGTCGTATTGCCTGAATGCCATCTCGTCGCGGCCACAAAACAAGACCTGCCTCAGCCCGTCCAATTTCGGCGATTCATTCTATGACTTCGTGAAGCTGCACCCGAACTTCAATTACTGGGTCAAGCAGATCTACGCGCCCTATCATCTCGAACATCGGACGGTGGAGTCGAACGACCGGACCAGGCCGCTTCGCTGGCGCTGATCGGGAGTAGGGCCGGTCTTGTCCGTTCCGGTGCAATCGCAACGGAGCCGTGATTGTGAGTTCGGCGCGGCCTTACGCAAGCCGCGCCGAACCTCGCTTGAACCGGCCTAGCAAAGGTTCTTCGCCGCCGCCCGTGTCGTCGTCTTGAGAACCTCGCGCAGCGCTTCAAGGCGCTCTGTTTGACACGGCAGCGTCGGGACCAGCCAGCCACCCTCGTCATTTTCATTCCAGGCATAGATCAGCACCGCGGGCGCTCGGAGATCAGGTGCTTGGCTGTTGACCCAGCGGATCGATTGCGCGAGATGGCTGGCCAGTTCCTGCTTCGTCGGAGCCGTATAGAAATTGGTGATGCCGTCGCCGGGACGCTGCGACGTTTCCCAGGGCACGGGATGCTCGATGCGAGGGCGCCTGTCCCAGCCTGTCATCACCGTGGGTACAACAGGGACCTGGCTGGCGGCCAAGGCATTCCAGCCTTTTTCGGCATACTTCGCGAGGTCGGCAAAGCTGCCGCGGCCGTTGCCGGTTGTAATCGCATACGATCCGACCGCATCGGCGCCAAGATTGGCGGCCTCCTGGCTCAGGAATTTCGTGTCGCCTGCCAGCACGATGTACGGCTCCGCGACGCCGGCTGCGGTCGCATCGGATTTGAATTTGCTGAGTTGGGTACGGAGACCTTGCACGCCTCCCCAGCTTCGCTGCACGTCCGCGCCCTTGATGAAGCCCAGGAAGTAGAGCGGCCGATCTCCCTCGACCCTGAGATAATTCTTGTCCGCCATCAGGCCGATGTGCTCGTGGGGCAGTGGCGACAGCTTGGCTGCCGATCCCCATCGACCGAGCTCGGTAAACATACAGTACTTCAGTTGGGCTGCCTTCGGACGGGTTCTGAATGCGTACAGGGCTTTCGACATCGGGTGGTTGGCCCCGTAGCCGGCAAAGGCCCAATAATCCAGTCCGGCAAAGATCGCTTGGTCGATTTCCTTGTCGATCTCGGCCTCGACCGAGCTGGAAAAATCAAGCGCGTTTGGATCGCGGTTGATCTGGGCGCCGAAGAAGGGAGCCCGCCAACGATATTTCTGCGGACCGAGCGATTGCTTCATGGCTTCCGTCGGCTGCGAGCCCGGCGAATACCATGCGTCCCATCGGATGGCTCCGACGAGAGGCCGTGAAGCTGCCGCGGCCGCAGCAGGATGACCGGAACCCAGGACGCTGAGCGAGCCGGGCAGCAGGCTTGCGGATAACGATGTCAAAAACATCCGTCTCGTAAGCGCAAACGGCTTACGGATTGCTTCGTTCCCATTGTCCATTGGCGATCTCCGGTCGTTCCCGTCGTGTGCGACGGTTTCGTGCAAATGACAGCGAGCCCTGTACTCTATTGTATTGATTTTCCTCGAAATAACCTTACAACAGTTAAATGTGAGCGCTACGTGTTATAGCCTTATTCTTGTAGGATAAGTGCGCTAATACGGAATTCGTGGTGCGAACCAATGGTAATTGCTTGTTGATCTCGTGGGGAGCGGCTCAGGTTGGACATGGAAATTCCTGCATTGTCTAGTTTCAGCTCAGGCGTGAATCTCGATACGCTTCCAGCAAGTGAGATCGAGACAAAGCTTCGAGATTTCTTTTCCGGGCGGATCGCAAATCCGAAGCCCGACGAGCTCATCCAGTCGGTCGAGCAGTTGGAGCAGCAATTCGGCGATTACAAGGAATTCCAGTTTGCAAAGGCGGCAGCGCTTGTGCAGGCCTGTGATTTCGCCGGAGCGCGTGGAATCCTTCTCGATCTCGTCAAGCAGATGCCATCCGACTCGCGGGTGCTGCATCGCCTTGCGATCGCGGATCTCAACATGGGGGCAGCTCATGAAGCGCAGGACGTCTATCTGTCCGCGCTCGCTGCGGCCCCGCAAAGTGAAAACCTGCGGCGTGAGTTCGCCGGCCTCCTGCGCGTGATGGAGGCGAAGAAGCTCTATGTCGGGGTCGATCGCAAGAAGCACGGCCTCGCCGCGGTGTGCGCCATCAAGAATGAAGGCGACGATCTGCTGGAATGGCTGCACTTCCACCGACTGGTCGGCTTCGATCACTTCTACCTCTACGACAACGGCAGCACCGACAATACGCGCGCCGTGATCGAGTCCTTCCCGTGGCCCGAAATGATCACCTATCATTTCGTGGAGGGCGAATTCGGCCAGATGCGCGCCTTCTCGCATGCGATCGACACCTATCGCAATTGTGCGGAATGGTGCGCCTTCATCGATGCCGATGAGTATTTGTTTCCGACGCGGGCCGGCAACATCAAGGACGTCCTGGCCGAGCTCGGCCCGGCGCCGGCGGTGGCGGTGCATTGGCTGAACTTCGGATCGAACGGTCACGATGCGCGGCCGGCCGGCCTGTGCATCGAGTCCTTCACGCGCCGCGCTCCGGACGACTTCCCGGATCATTTCATCATGAAGTCGATCGTGCGGCCGGACACCATCGTGTCCTACCTGCATCCCCATCAATCGCTCGTTCTGGGCTGCTACGTCCAGGAAGACGGCACGCCGGTATTCCCGATCGGCGGCCGCTGTACGGCTCCCAAGCGGAGCAAGCTCGTGATCAATCACTACTACACGAAGTCACGCGAGCAATTGCTGAAGAAGCGCGAGCGCGGCCGGCCGCTCGCCGACGGAGATCCCGAGAAGATCCGCGCGATGGAGTTCTTCACGTTGCGGGATCGCAACGATATCGAAGACGCAACGATCCAGCGGTTTCTTCCGGAGCTGAAGAAGCTGGTCCAAAGCTAGATCCAGCCGACAGCGATTTTCTTGCCGAAGCAGGGCGCGCCAGGTGGCGCGCCCGATCAATCATGCAGCTTGCGTGATCTTTGACCGCAGCAGCGATCGACGGCGGAAGCTGCCGGCTACGGCTGCCGGCTACAGCGGCTCCAGCCGGTATTTCGCAAGCAGGGCTTGTGCGGCATCGACGTCGATCCTGGCAGGCCGCTGGAAGATCGACATGTTGTTGGCGCGCGCGATTTCCCGCGCGACGGTCCGAACCGAATGGTAGTGGGGGCGGTTCTCGAAGTCGTGAATTGCGATGAAGGCCCCCGGTGCGCCGTGCAGCACGCACTGCACGAAGCTCGCCACGCGAAACCGGCCGTCGATGAAGTACAGGTCGGCCGTCTTGCTTTCCGGACGCTCCCAGACACGCTCATGATATTCGGGCCAGGAGCTCTCCTTCTCCTTCTCGATCGGATAACCCCATTCGCGCAGCTTGCCGATGTCGACGTGCAGCAGTAGCGGCTTGGTGCTCGCATCGCGCGTGGCATCGCCGACGTTGTTCAGCCATTCCAGGGAGGAATCGATCGAGATGACCCACTCCTTCCTGGTTTGACAGGCGAGCCAGGTGCTCCCGCCCGAGCCGAATTCCAGGTAGCGCTTCGAGAGATCCACGAAGCTTTTGAACAGTGTCAGTTCCTGACCGTCCATTGCGATTTTCATGGCGGGACCCCGTGGTTTTTCGATTTGTCGTCTGTCGGATGGCTGCCAATCCACCGTCGGAAGGCGGTCGCGGCTGGTCAAGTCGCGATGTGATCCGGTTGAATCATCATCGCGCTTCTCGGCTTCCTGTTGGCTGTCCACGCCGGTGGCTTGGAGAGATCGGCGGCTACTGGTTCAGGCCGACGCGCTCCACCTTGTAGCCGCGCTCAAGGATCGCGCGCCACCAGGGTTGCTCGTCGACATACCAGCGCACCGTCTTGGCGATGCCGGTCTCGAAATTCTCCTCGGCGCGCCAGCCGAGCTCGGTTTCGAGCTTGGTCGCGTCGATCGCATAACGGCGGTCGTGGCCGGGACGGTCGGCGACGAAGTTGATCAGCTGGCGCCGCGGGCCTGCCGCAGCCGGCACGACCTCGTCGAGCAGGTCGCAGATGCTTTCCACGACGTGGAGGTTGGTGCGCTCGTTGCGGCCGCCGACATTATAGGTCTCGCCGATCTCGCCACGCTCCAGCACCAAGGTCAGCGCCTTGGCGTGATCTTCGACGAACAGCCAGTCGCGGACGTTCTGGCCGTCGCCATAGACCGGCAGCGGCTCGCCGGCGAGCCCCTTGATGATCATGTGCGGGATCAGCTTCTCCGGGAAGTGATACGGGCCGTAATTGTTGGAGCAGTTGGTCACCAGGGTCGGCAGGTCATAGGTCTCGCGCCAGGCGCGCACCAGATGATCTGATGATGCCTTGCTGGCCGAATAAGGCGAGTTCGGCGCATAGGCCGTGGTCTCGGTGAACAGCCCCTCGTCGCCGAGCGAGCCGAACACCTCGTCGGTCGAGATATGCAGGAAACGGAACTGATCGCGCTTCTCGGGCGAGAGCGTACGCCAGTGGCGCAGCGTCTCCTGCAGGATCGTGAAGGTGCCGACGATGTTGGTCTGGATGAATTCGCCGGGGCCGTCGATCGAACGGTCGACGTGGCTTTCCGCGGCAAGATTCATCACCGCATCGGGCTGGTATTTCTCGAACAGCCGGCGCAGCACCTGTCCCTCGCAGATGCAGGCCTTTTCGAAGGTGTAATTCAGGCTCTCGCTCGAGCCGGGCAGGGAGGCCAGGTTCGCCGCATAGGTCAGCTTGTCGATGTTGACGACGCGGGCGTGGGTGTCGCGCAGCAGGTGACGGACCACGGCGGAGCCGATGAAGCCGGCGCCGCCGGTGACGAAAATCGTCGATCCCTTAAACCGCATGTTTGAATACCTCGGCTGTGCGGGGCTGACCCTGGAACGAACGGTAGACCGACAGCAGATACTCGCCGTAGCTGCTCTTTGCGGTCTTCTGCGCCACCCGCGCGAAGGCTTCGAGCGAGATGTAGCCCTGGCGCAGCGCGATCTCCTCGGGGCAGGCGATGCGCAAGCCCTGGCGCTGCTCAAGGATCTGGACGAAGTGACTGGCCTCGACCAGCGAGGAATGCGTGCCGGTGTCGAGCCAGGCGAAGCCGCGGCCGAGCACCTCGACATAGAGGTCGCCGCGCTCGAGATAGGCCTTGTTCACGTCGGTGATCTCGATCTCGCCGCGCGGAGACGGCTTGATGCCGGCCGCGATATCGACCACGTCATTGTCGTAGAAATAGAGGCCGGTAACGGCGACGTTGGACTTCGGCCGCTTCGGCTTCTCCTCGATCGACAGCGCCCGGCCGGTGCCGTCGAGCTCGATCACGCCGTATTGCTCCGGCGCGTTCACGACGTAGCCGAACACCGTGGCGCCCTTCTTGCGGACCGAGGCAGCCGACAGCATGCTCGGCAGGCCGTGGCCGTAGAAAATGTTATCGCCTAACACAAGGGCGACGGAGTCATCACCGATGAACTCGCGGCCGACGATGAAGGCGTCGGCAAGACCCCGCGGGGTCTCCTGCGTGGCATAGGCGAAGCGGACACCCATCTCGCTGCCGTCGCCCAGCAGGCGCTGGAACAGCGGCTTGTCCTGCGGTGTCGAGATGATCAGAATATCGCGGATTCCACCGAGCATCAGCGTCGACAGCGGATAATAGATCATCGGCTTGTCGAAGACAGGCAGCAGCTGCTTGGAGACGACGGTGGTCACGGGGTAGAGGCGCGAGCCGGTTCCACCGGCGAGGATAATGCCCTTCATGGTCCCTCACAGTTTGACTATCAAAACATAACAGATAGCGTGCGCCGCACAAGTTTGTTATGAGTAGCAAATTAACATTTCGGGCCTGCCCAAAACTGGAACCCTTGTTAAATGAACGTCATCAAGACCGAACTTCCGGAAGTCCTGATCGTCGAGCCGAAGCTGTTTGGCGACCAGCGCGGCTTCTTCCTCGAGACCTACCAGGCGCCCCGTTATGTCGAGCACGGCATCACGCGCCCCTTCGTGCAGGACAACATGTCCCGCTCGGCCTATGGCGTGCTGCGGGGCTTGCATCTGCAGAACCCGATCACCCAGGGCAAGCTCGTGACCGTGCTGCGCGGCAAGGTGCTGGACGTTGCCGTCGACGTGCGTGTCGGCAGCCCGAATTTCGGTAAGCATGTCGCGGTCGAATTGAGCGAGGACAACCGCCGGCAGTTATGGGTGCCGCGCGGCTTTGCCCACGGCTTCGTGGTGCTCTCGGAAACCGCCGACTTCTTCTACAAATGCGACGACTTCTACAGCCCCAAGGATGAGCTCTCGATCCGCTGGAACGATCCCGCGATCGGGATCGAATGGGGCGTCGAAAAGCCACAGCTGTCGGCCAAGGATGCGGATGCGCCGCTGCTCGCCGACGCCAGCAATCTTCCCACCTATGGACAAATCTGATGCGGATTCTTTTGACGGGAACGCGCGGCCAGGTTGGCAGTGCGCTGAAGCCTCTGCTGGAAAGTCACGGCACCATCATCTCGCCGCCGACCGCGGAGTTCGATCTGTCGAAGTCGGAGATGGTGACGGCCCAGCTTGAAAGCCTGAAGCCCGACCTCATCATCAATCCGGCTGCGTACACGGCGGTCGATCGCGCCGAGGACGAGCGCGAGCTGGCCTTCCTGGTCAACGCTAGGGGACCCGAAGCGCTCGCGAAATGGGCGGCGGCGAACCGGGTGCCGCTGGTGCATTTCTCCACCGACTATGTTTTCAACGGTTCCGGCGACCGGTCATGGCGCGAGGACAGCCCGACCGAACCGTTGTCGGCCTACGGCGCCAGCAAGCTTGCCGGCGATGTCGCGATCCAGGCGGCGGGCGGAGCGCATCTGATCGCGCGCACCTCATGGGTCTATGCCGCAAAGGGCACCAATTTCCTGCGCACCATCGCGCGGCTTGCCGGCGAGCGTAAGGAGCTGCGGATCGTGGCCGATCAGATTGGCGCGCCGACGACGGCACAAGCGATCGCCAGTGCGGTCGCCGGCATCGTCCTGCCGAACATCACGACGCTGCACGATCAGCTGGTGCGCAGGGGCGGCGTCGTCAATCTCGTTTGCGCCGGCGAAACCAGCTGGCATGGCTTTGCCACCGCCATCGTCGGCGGGCTGCGGTCGCGTGGCGTTACGCTTGCCGTCGACGATATCGTACCGATCGCAACGGCCGATTTCCCGACCAAGGCGGCGCGCCCTAGCAATTCACGGCTCGATCTGACGCGGCTGAAGGCGCAGTTCGGGGTCGCGATGCCGACCTGGCAGGAGGCGCTCGCACGCGAGCTGGATGAGTTCGTCCAGCTCGGCGTGCCCGCGCCCGCCCAAGCCTGATGAGATTAGGTTGAGCTAGAACGGCGTCGAAAGTTCACCTCTCCCTTGGGAGAGGTCGATTTGCGCAGCAAATCGGGTGAGAGGTACGGTCTATCGAGAGAGCAAGAGCCCTCACCCGGATTGCACTGGACGATGCTTCGCATCGCCAGGCGCAATCCGACCTCTCCCCGACGGGGAGAGGTGAACCGAGATCGCGCCCAGCCGATTCAACCAAAACTCGTCCCGCTTAAGAGCGAAGTGGATATCGGAACGCGTGAGGAAAACGCGTCAGCACAAAAACAGAGCCCCGCTCCGATTGACTCGGAACGGGGCTTCAGGATCGAACTGTGGCTATCGTTGCCGGTCAGTCGCGGCCGCTCAGCGCGGCCGGCCGATGCTCTCGTAAGTGAAGCCGTGCGCGGCCATCTCGTCGGGGCGGTAGATGTTGCGCAGGTCGACGACGACCGGATGCTTCATCTCCTGCTTGATGCGCTTGAGATCGAGCGCGCGGAACTGGCGCCACTCGGTCACGATGACAAGCGCATCCGCCTGGCGCGCGCATTCATAGGCGTCCGTGCTGTACTCGATCTCCGGCAATTCCTTGCGCGCCTGCTCCATGCCGACCGGATCATAGGCGCGAACCTTGGCACCGAAATCGATCAGGCCGTTGATCAGCGGGATCGACGGCGCCTCGCGCATGTCGTCGGTATCGGGCTTGAACGTCAGGCCAAGCACGCCGATTGTCTTGCCGCGCAGCTCGCCGCCGAGCACGTTGGCGACCTTGCGCGCCATCGCGCGCTTGCGATTGTCGTTCGCGGTCAGCGTGGCTTCGACGATTTTCAGCTGCACGTCGTGATCGAGCGCCGTCTTGAACAGGGCGCGGGTGTCCTTCGGAAAGCAGGAGCCGCCATAGCCCGCGCCGGCATGCAGGAACTTGGTTCCAATCCGGTTGTCGAGCCCGATGCCGCGCGCGACCTCCTGCACGTTCGCACCAACCCTCTCGGAGAGATCGGCGATCTCGTTGATGAAGGTGATCTTGGTGGCGAGGAAGGCATTTGCAGCGTATTTGATCAGTTCCGCCGTGCGCCGCGCGGTATAGAGGATCGGCGCCTGGTTCAGATAGAGCGGACGATAGACTTCGCCCATCACCTTCTTGGCCCGCTCGTCCTCGGTGCCGACGACGATCCGGTCGGGATGGCGGAAATCCTGGATCGCGGCGCCTTCGCGCAGGAATTCGGGGTTCGAGGCAACCGCGAAATCGGCGTCGGGACTGGTCTCGCGGATCAGGCGTTCGACCTCGTCGCCGGTGCCCACGGGCACGGTCGACTTCGTCACCACCACGGTGAACTTCTTGAGCGCGGCGCCGATCTCCTTGGCGGCTGCATAGACGTAGCTCAGATCTGCGTGGCCATCGCCGCGCCGCGAGGGCGTTCCGACCGCGATGAACACGGCATCGGCGTCGCCGACGGCTCCCGCGAGTTCTGTCGTGAAGGTCAGCCGTCCGGCGGCGGTGTTGGTCTCGACGAGCTTATCGAGGTCAGTTTCGTAGATCGGGATCTTGCCGCGCTTCAGGGCTTCGATCTTGCCGGCGTCCTTGTCGACGCAAACGACCTGATGGCCGAAGTCGGCAAAACACGCTCCGGATACGAGACCTACATATCCCGTTCCAACCATTGCAATCTTCATGAATCCGCTCGTCGATCAGTGTGGAGAGGAGGAGTTAGCACTAGCACAATTGGCGCCGATAACGCCAAGTTTTATAACGTATAGTTTGTGTTGGAGCTCGGCGGCTTTTTGTGCAAACGGTGATGGCCTCAGTGCAGTTGAGTGCGCGCTAGTCACCTTTGACGCGCCATGGACACATTCTCAACTTGAAATCGACTGACAATCGAGCCGCCGTTTGAGGGTTGGACATGAGCACGAAGACGATTGGCAAGCAGAGGCCCTCAGGAGCTGAATACGCGTCATTGCAAACGCAATTCTCCAGATACGATCGCACGACGTTTTCTGGATTTGTTTACGACCGCGCCGATCTCGGCCGGCGCTACACCGTCGAGCTGCTCGTCGACGGCGAGCCATACATGTCATCATTGTGTGACGAGTTTGTAACAGAGCTGGCCGATGCCGGAATCGGCGACGGGCGATTTGGATTTACCTTCAACGTACAGGATGAGGTCGGTGCGAACGCCGGGATCATCGAGGCGAGACTGGCAAATATCGGAGGTGCTGTCGGTGCTCCGATTCGCTGCGATGTCGCAGCGCCGGACGCGCAGTGGCACCAGATCGGCGAAATCAAATGGGCCGGAGGTCTGCGCTTCGAGGGCTGGCTTTCGCAGGACGTCGACGAAGACATCGAAATCCTGATCGCGCAGCGGCCGGTGATGACCGTGAAGCCGACCGGGTGGACCAACGTTACGCGGGGCGGTGAGTTCGGCGTCGGCCGCCGGATCGATTTTCATCTGCCCGAGCATTTTGCCGATGGCCGCGTGCGCGGGCTGTCCGCACGGACGGTTACCGGACGGAGCGTGATCTCGGAGCCGATCGCGTTCGTCGCTTTCGAGCGCGGATTGGAGCAGACCATCGCGGAGCTCGGACGCTGGGACAGCGAGCGGTTGCGCGGACAATTGTTCGATCAACTGTTGCCCGCTTCGGTGCCGTTTCACACTTATAGCAGCTGGAAAGAGCGTTTCGCGCCGGAGATCGAGTCTGACGTTCCATCCGAGGCCGCGGTCGTCCTGATCGGTGACGCCAGGGTGGACGAAAGCATCGACAGCCTCGAAGCCCAACGGCATGCGGCCTGGTCGGCGGTGTGCCTGCCGGCGCGCGGGTTCAGCCGGTTCGATCCGGCGGCCGCGCGCGAGTTTATCGACGGCGATGCCGCGAGCAGCGCGTTCTTCGTCTTCTGCCTGAGCGGGACGATCCTCGCCGAAGATGCCTTGCAGCGCTTCGCCGATGTGTTCGCTTCCGAACCCGGCTGCGATCTCGTCTATGGCGACGTCGAGGTCGCCGCGGGCGCCGGCGCCGTCTGGCCGCTGGCGTTTCCAGCATTCGATCTCGAACGTGCGCTCGAGCAGGGCTATGGCGCGTATTGCTTTGCGGTGCGCCGCGAGCGCGCCGTGGAGGCGCTGCGAGCGGCGGCGTCGCTCTACGACATCTTCCTGTCCTGCGCTGAACCTGAGCGAACCTATCATCTGCCGGGGGCGGTTGCGGCGTTGCCGGGAATTGATACGTCCGTTGCAACCACCGAGCTTGTCGCCGCAAGCGAGGCATATTTCGCGAGGGCCGGCGTCGAGGCGCATGTCGAGCCGCGGACAGCGGGCCTGCTTCCCGCCGTGCGGGTCAAGCGCGTCGTCGATTGGAATGAGCGCACCACCATCATCATCCCGACCAGGAATCGCGCCGAGCTTCTCAAGCGATGCATCGAGACGGTGTTGCCGGCCGCACATGAGACCAACGCCCGGATTCTCGTCGTCGACAACAGCTCGAGCGAGCCGGACGCGCTGGATTATCTGGAGGGCCTGTCCGATGACGAGATCGACGTGATTTCGGTCGAAGGGCCGTTCAACTTCGCAGCCATCAACAACGCCGCCGTCGATTGCGTCGATACGGATAACATCTGCTTTCTCAACAACGACATCGAGGCGCTCGATGACGGCTGGCTGGCGGAGATGCTGTGGCGGCTCGCCGCTCCCGATGTCGGAGCCGTCGGCGCCAAGCTGCTCTGGCCGAGCAGCGTCGTCCAGCATGGCGGGGTGGTGCTTGGCGCCAATTTCTCGGCTGCGCACGCCTTCAACGATCGGATGGATGGTGATCCCGGCTACGGCGATCTGCTCCAGGTGGCGCACGAATGCTCGGCGCTGACGGCGGCGTGCCTGTTGGTGCGCAAGCGCGATTTCCTGGCCGTCGGCGGCATGGACGAGATCCGCTTTCCGATCAGCTTCAACGATATCGATCTGTGCCTGAAGCTGCGCCAGCTCGGAAAGCGGATCGTGTTCACGCCGGACGCAAAGCTCGTGCATCTGGAATCGGCCAGCCGGGGCCGCGATTCCGCGCCGGATCGCAAGGCACGCTTCGGGCACGAGCTGGCGATGCTGCGCGCGAAGTGGGGCGAAGTGCTGCTGGATGATCCCTATTACAGCCCGCTGCTGGGGCTGGATTCAACGCCGTTCTCGTCGCTCGCATGGCCGCCGCGGTCATGGAAGCCGCGTGCCAACCTCCCGCCTCAGCCGACTGCGCCGCCGATCGGGATGTAGCAGCACGTCCTCGGCCGCCCAGTCGAGGACGGCGGCAATCGCGTCGTCGGCATCAAGCCCTGGTTGCAGCTTCAGATCGGTGTTTCGGCTGCGTCCCGGTGGTGCCGGACTCCATTCGATCGCAGCGGTGGGCAATCCGGTTGCCAGCAGCGCGTCCACCAACGGATGCCCGAATGCCGGTTCGCCGATGTCGAGAACCAGTTTCGTGATGCCGTGACCTTCGATCAGCGTCGTGACGTCGTCGACGCCGATTTCGCCGGCGACGGTGACGTTTGGGCGCTGCATCAGCTTGAGATCGTCGAGGGTGGTACCCAGCACGATGATCGCGGCGTCTTCGTCGGCTTCGGCCATTTGATCGCTCAACGCTCTAACGAAGCGAAATTCCGCTGCGCTGGCGTGCAGGGCGAGCAAACCGAGACGCGCCGGGCCGCTCACGGCGCGCGGCGGCGCTGGCTGTGCCGGCGGGGCGCCCAGCCTGGTCGCTTGCAGGCCGAGCACCGCTTCGGAGAACTCGGCCCCGTTTTCGCCGATCACCATCACGCGCCGGGCCCGTTCGACGAGGCCTGCCCAGTCCGGATGCACGCCCGATCCAGCCGCGGCGTGCATTGCAAATCTGGTGTCGGTGACCAGGAGGTCGTAGGCGAAATGTTGCGTGAGCTGTGCCAGGCAGGCACCGGGGATGCGGTTTGGCTCCGCGATCTCGAGCGAGCCTAATCGAAGATCGACGAGACACTTCAGCAAGGTCTCGCGGCCCTCGGGCGTCGCAACGTCGAGTGCGATCGACTGCGGAGCTTCGCCATCCGGATCGATGATCGCGGCCATCCGGCGTTCGCCTTCGGCGCGGAAGTGAACGACCAGACCGCGCTTGTCGTCCGCCGCCAGTTGCCTGCATCGCCTGACCGCGATCTCGCGGCCGATCGAGGAGCCGCAGAGGATGACGTGCGGGCCGTCACCGCGCTGTTCGTTGGAGAGCAGTTTGAGCTCAAGCGCCGCGCGGCAATCGCGCAGCGGATCGGCAACCAGGAACGCCGCGCACTCCGTCGCATAGCGCTGGTATCGGTGCTCGAGGACGCGAAGATTGCGCAGCACCAGGGAACGCTTCTCGCCGAGAAACGAGCGCGAGCCCTCGTGTCCGACAAAGACCGACGGGATGCACACGTTGCGGAAACCGGCCTCGGCGGCGCGCAGACAGAAGTCGACGTCTTCGAGATAGCCGCGATAGAAGTCGTCGGAGAGTTCATGCACGGCGTCGAGGCACTCGCGGGTGATGTAGAGGCAGAACCCGATGCCGTTGGGGATGTCGATGGCCATCCCGGAATTAGCCGTGCCGGCCAATTCGTCGAGCAATTCCAGTTCGCCGGGCGAGGGCAGGGGATTCGACCGGTTCGGCACCGGGAAGCTGGTATATTCGCCGTTGTTCGAGAGCGGGGTCGCCGTGCCGACGCGCAGCGTCGATCGCACCGCGCTTCGCAAGCGTTGCAGCGCATATTTCGGCACGATCGTGTCCGAGTTCAGCAGCACGACGTCGCCCGCGCCCGTCTCGCCGAGGGCCCGGTTGATCGCGCCGACAAAGCCGAGATTGTGCGCGTTGGTCAGCAGCCGGATGCGCAACTCTGCAGCCAGTTCGCCGAGCAGATGTTTGATGGCGGGTTCGGGCGAGGCATCATCGACGACGACGATGGTCGAGCCGGGCGTGCAGGCGACGGCCGTCAATGCGCTCTCGATGCAGGCACGCGTTGCCGCCAGATCCCGGTAGACCGGGATGATGATGGTGAGCGGCGGCGTTTCGCCGTTGCGCGTGCGAGGCGGCCGCTGGGGCGCATTGCGGCGATCCGGAGCACGGTTGGCCGGCAGTTGAATGCTAGCGATGACGTGGTCCGCCTGTGCGATCTCGAGGCGTTGCGAGGTCGCGGATGCCGGCCGCATCAGACGGAAGCTCGCAGCGCGTCGTCCGTTGAGCGCAAATCTGTGACGGGGGTCGGCGGGAAGCTGGATGGTGCTGGATTGATCGGCTTGCGCCAGCGAAAGCTGTGGGTCGTCCCCCCGCCACGTCACCCATCCCTTCACCTCCTCATCGAGGAAGTCGACGCGGGCGCAGCTGTGCTGGCCGTTCTGCTCGAGCAGCAGGAGCGCGCTCCTGACTGAGTCCGCATCGTCATCGCGCCGCGCGATGCTTCGTGCGGCTTCGAGCTGCGGAAGGCCGTCGCCCCAGGCCATCATTCGCCGTGCGGCGACAAGATCGTCCGGTTCGAGCTCGAGCGCCCGGGCTACGCTCGCGACAGCCGCATCCCTGAGATCGAGGCGAAACAGCGCTTCTGCGCGCAGCAGATGGGCGCGGGCGCCGGGATGCGGCAAGATCCGGCAGCGGCGGTCGGCGAGCGCGAATGCGCGCCGGAAATCGCGCGCCTCGAGCGCTCCGACAGCGGCCCGCTCGAGATCGACGTGATGCAGCGTTTTGGACGTAAAGGCGATCCTGCGCGCGTCGGCGGTCAAATGTCGCCCTTGTCTGCGCGCATGGTCAGCCAGCCGTCTTGACGGCGCTCTGCCGGCTCCGGAACACGCGCACCCGTCCCTCGAGGCGCGGCGCCTCCTGGCGGGGCATCGGGGCGACGGGTTCAGCGCGCCTCGGCTGCCGGGGCGCCAGCGGCGCTGCCTGCACCCGTTGCTCTTCGACACTGAGCTTGAGGCCGACCAGCGGTTCCCGGCCCGAGGGGCCGGCCACCACGATCCGGTTCCCGGTCACACGCAGGGCCGGAGCGCCCAGGAAGATGGTCTCGGCTGCGATGGTGTAGCGATCCGCGCCGGGCCCCGTGGCTTCCAGCGAGAACCCCGTGATGGCCAGCGCGCGTCCCCGGGTTCCGGCAAAGGTTCCAAGCGGAACGAACTGGTTGTCGCCTCGCTGCGGCCTCGCGAACTTGACTGCATATTGCAGGTTGAGATCGTACGGCTTGTTCGGCCAATCGAGGGAAATTCCCTCGATTCGGGCCGGAGCGGCCGGTCCGGCAATCCAGGTGTTCGGGCCGACCGTGACGTCGCCCAGACCCGCGACATGCGCCAACAGCTTGAGATCGCTCAGCTCGCCACGGTCAAGGCCAGGATCGGGCTCGTCCGTATCGAACGGCTGGCTGGCGGGCTGCGCGGCCGGCTGTCCCTGGGTCAGCGGTTCGATCTTGATATTGGCGGCGGTCGACGCGCCGGCGCGCCCTGCCGTGACCTCGACGATCAGGCGGCTTGGCCGGGCGACCGACACGACCAGCGCGGTCTCGGGAGCGAACAGGGTTCCATTGGCCCCGTCGGGCCCGGTAATAATGTTACAATTGTTAGCGCTGGCGCGATCCGCATATACGCGCACCACCGGAGGTGATGTCTTGTCTTCCGCGCCATTGTAGCGAACAAGGAAAAGCCCTCGTGCCAGGTCAATGGTTTTCTGCTGAATCTGTTCGTTCATGGTCGCCTGCGAGCCTAACGGATGGGTCGATATGTTTCTCACACAGTGTGCCCCAAAAATCTGTGTGATAGAAGGGGGCTTAATGTTAATCCGGTGAGATAGTTTCGCACGTGCATATCGAAGACACCCTGCCGGTCATGGTATCGACCCTGACCCCAATCGAAGACCGCGCGGCCGGGGGGCGCGCTCGCCCGCCAATGAACGTCCTCTTCGTCCACAACAACTTTCCAGCCCAATACCGCCACATTGCGCGTGCGCTCGCCGAGCGGCCCGGAAACAAGGTCGTCGCGGTCGGCTCATCGACCGCGAGCACGACGCGGGATATCCGGCTGCTCAAATATTCGACGACCAAGTCGGACTCCGCGATGGTCCACCCCTTTGCCCGCCGCTTCGACGTCGAAGCACGGCGTGCCGAGGAGGTGCTGTATGCGCTGTCGTCGCTGTCGGGACAGGGCTTCGTGCCCGACCTGATCTTCGCGCATCCCGGCTGGGGCGAGACGCTGCCGCTGCGCACGATGTTTCCGAAAGCGCGCATCATCCTCTATTGCGAATTCTACTACGGTGCCGAGGGCAGGGACGTCGGCTTCGATCCCGAATTTCCCATGACGGGCCTCGACGGCAATGTCGCACTTCATTTGAAGAATGCGACCACGCTGCTGGCGCTCACCGAATGCGACACCGGCGTTTCGCCGACGCCATGGCAGAGGTCGACCTTTCCCCGCGAGTTTCAGGGCAAGATCGAAGTGATTCACGAGGGCGTCGACACCGACGAGGTGAAGCCCAACCCCGTCGCGCGGTTTCAGCTTCCGAACGGCGCGACGCTCTCCGCGGACGACGAAGTGATCACCTACGTCTCGCGCAATCTCGAGCCGGTGCGCGGATTCCATATCTTCATGCGGGCGCTGCCGAGGATCATGGCCGCGCGGCCGAATGCGCAGGTGGTGATCGTCGGCGGCAGCGGGACGTCCTATGGCGCGAATCCGCCGGAGGGTTCGAGCTGGAAGTCGATGTTCCTGGGCGAAGTCAGGTCGGACATCGATCTTCGCCGCGTGCATTTCCTCGGCCGGATTCCCCGGGGACCGTATCTCGAGCTGCTGCAGATCTCCTCGGTGCACGTCTATCTGACCTATCCCTTCGTGCTGTCATGGTCGCTGCTGGAGGCGATGAGCGCGGGGTGTGCGGTGGTGGCATCCGACACGGCGCCGCTGCGCGACATCATCTCGGACGGCAACGGCCTGCTGACGCCGTTTTTTGATATTGATGCGCTGTCGGATCAGGTAGTCTCGGTGCTGTCACGGCCCAAAGCCTTCAAGAAGATGCGGATGAAGGCGCGGAGCTTTGTGAGGGACAATTACGACGCAAAGCGGGTCTGTCTGCCCCGGATGCTGACGCTCGTTGATGAAGGTGTCCTCCCGCGCACGCACGGGGGATAACGCCAGGAGCTAGCGATGCCGCTTGTCATCTCGGTTGCCCAGCGCAAGGGCGGGGTCGGAAAGACGACTCTTGCGGTTCTGCTGGCCGCGGAATTGGACCGGCGCACCGGCGTGGTGGGACTGGTCGACGCCGACTCCCAGGCGTCGGCCTGCCACTGGGCCGAGCCCGGCAATCTGACGTTTCCCGTCTACCAGCTTGATCCGGAAACCCGCCCCGTGGCCGAATGGGCCAAGCTGATGCGCCAGATTCCGCATCAGATCATCGTGGTGGACTCCGCGCCCAACGACCGGGTGCTGGGCGCCGTGCTCGCCGTCGCCAACATCGTGCTGATGCCATGCACGCCGTCCGGGCTCGACATCGAAGCGACCGCGCGGACGATCGACATCGTGCGCGAGGTGCGCGCAGCGCGGCGAACGGCGCTCCGCGCCATGATAGTGCCCAACCGTGTCGACCAGCGCACGCTCGAAGGCCAGCAGCTGATCGAGGAGCTGGATACGCTCGACGAAGAGATCGGACCGATGATTGGAAGCCGCTCGGCCTATGTTCGCGCCGTCGCGCTGGGACAATCGGTGGCCGATTTCGCCGGCGGCACGCCCGCGGATCTCGAGATCAAGATGCTCGCCGATCTCGTCATGCGCTGGTGCGGGATCGCGCCCCGGCAGCGGGTGACGGTTTAGATTTAACAGAGTGCTCCCGCTGTTTGACGTCAGGCTAACCATGCGTCGCATGGGAACAAGCCTCCCGCGCCGCAACTGCCCCTTCATCTGTCGGCGGCGAAACCGCAGAAAAAAAGCGCCCGGAAGCGCGATAAGCCGCGATCCGTTCGACCTTCACGCGCGTTATCATTGGCGGCCGAAAGGTTCGCCGGCGCGGGAACCCGGCTTGGTTAATGGACTGCTCGGGCGCTTCCGAGCATTTGAGACAAATGCCGCCGCGCGCCTGAGCCTTAACTCAAGACATTTCCCGTACTTGCTTCCCGTCACTTTGGGGAGTGAAGAATGTACAGCGTCAGGAGAGTGATGGCCTTGCTTCTGGCCATCGTCGCGCTCGGGACAAGCGCGCAGCACACCCAGGCCGGAATGATCGGATTCCCGTTGCCGCTCGGCGGCGTGGTCGAGAAGATTCGCTTCAGCGAGCCGACGCTGGCGCCGATGGCCTATACGATGTTCTGCATGCGCTATGCCGACGAATGCAAGCCGAAAGCCCGCGCCCGCATGGTGTTCCGCGGCGGGGCCACACGTCTGACCAAGCAACGCATCGCCGACCTGATCGAGGTCAACGCCTCGGTTAACCGTCGTATCGTCCCGCAGCGCAACGAACGCGGCCTCGCCGGCGAGGAATGGCTGATCAATCCGGCGCGCGGCGATTGCAACGACTATGCCGTCAGCAAGCGCCATGAGCTCTTGGCGCGCGGTTGGCCGATGCGCAATTTGCTGCTGAGCGAGGTGGTGACCTCCTGGGGCGAGCATCATCTCGTGCTGGTGGTCCGCGTCGAGGGCGGCGACGTCGTGCTCGACAATCTGAACGCGCAGATCCGCACCTGGTCGCAGGCGCGTTATCGCTGGGTCAGGATGCAGACCCCGGCGAACCCCGATCACTGGGCCGCGGTCGCGCCGGCCGGCGCCTGAATTTCCTGGGTTAACCCGATCGATTGAGCGTGGCGCGGCGAGACATTTCGCCGCGCCACGTTTCATGTGGGGAAGGCGGAAGATCGCGAAGGCTGCGACGGCGCGCGGAACGATCGGAGGCGTGACCGGTTGATCCCGATTCAACCCATCGAGGCATCGACATGAAGCTGGCCGGCCTTGTCACGATTGCGGCGCTGGTGGTCGCCACCGCTGTCCCCGCGCTCGCACAGGGCACCGGGCAGACCACGCAGGGCGCAACGCGCTATTCGATCGATGGCCCGGGCGGCGGCGTTCCGACATCGCGGCCGCAGGCGACCCGGCCGGTCCCGCCGGCAACACCGGTTTACCCCTACGGCAGGCCGTCACGTCACCGGCCGCCGGTCGGGCAGCAGACCAACGTTCCGCTGGGCTCGCGTTAACCGTCACTGCTGAAGCAAATCCGTCCGGTCTTAACGCTATTCCCATCGGCATTTTGCCGCGCCTGGCGGAATGTCGTACCCATGCGACCATTGCATCTGTTGAGGCGCGGGATTGGCCTGCGCAGGGACGGCATCTTCAATGGCGAGCAGGGGTTCGATCCTCATCACGGGCGGCGCGGGATACATCGGGTCCCATTGCGCCAAGGCCGTTGCCGAGGCCGGGTTTCTCCCGGTCGTCTATGACAATCTGTCGACCGGTCACCGCAACTTCGTGCAATGGGGCCCGCTCGTGATCGGCGACGTCGCCGATCACGGCAAGATTGCCGCCACCATCCGCGAGCACAATGCGCTCGCCGTGATGCATTTCGCCGCGTTCAGCGCGGTCGGCGAGTCCGTCGCGGATCCGCAGAAATACTACGGCAATAACGTTGCCGGCACGCTCGGCCTGCTGCGCGGCATGCGGGAGGCGGGCTGCGACCGCCTGGTGTTTTCCTCGACCGGCGCGGTCTATGGCAACGCCGGGCGCGATCCGATTCCCGAGAGCGCCGCGGGCCCGACCGTCAATCCCTACGGCCGCTCCAAATACATGATCGAGCAGATGCTGGCCGACTATCGCGCGGCCTATCAATTCAAATCGGTCTGCCTGCGTTACTTCAATGCCTGCGGCGCCGATGCTTCCGGCACCATCGGCGAGCTGCGCGATCCCGAAACGCATTTGATTCCGCGCGCGCTGATGGCGCTGCTCGGGCATGTGCCTGATTTCGCGATCTTCGGCGAGGACTATGACACGCCTGACGGCACCGCGGTGCGCGACTACATCCATGTCGACGATCTCGCCGCCGCCCATATCGCCGCGCTCGAGCTGCTGCTGAAGGGCGACGCCGGCGGCGTCTTCAACCTCGGCACCGGCACCGGCTATTCGGTGCGCGAGGTGCTCGACGCGATCCGCGCCGAGACCGGCGAAGCGGTGCCGAGCGTGGTGCGCGAACGCCGGCCCGGCGATCCGCCGATCCTGGTGGCTGATCCCGCCAAATCGGAGAGCGGGCTCGGCTTCAAGGCGAGCCGGTCGGACCTCGGCCGCATCATTCGCTCGGCCTGGGCCTGGCACCAGAAGGCGCATCCGCGCCGGCGCTAGCCAATCGCGGCTATTCCAGCGTGATGTAGTGCTGTTCGGCGAGCCGCGCGAGGAACGGCATGTCGACGAAGCTCGCCACCAGGAAGACAGCAACCAGCGCCAGCACGGTCAGCATCAGACCGCGCTCGCCATAGAGCTTCTCGGGCTTCTGCGCCGACGATCCCGGCGACGTCGACATCGAGAAATAGGTGGTGAACAGCATCACCACCAGCGGCATCGCGAGGATGTACTCGATGCGGTATTTCACCAGGAACACCGAAAGGAAGAACACCGAGAACAGCGAATAGCTGAGGCACGAGGCGGTCAGCGACACCTCGGTATAATCGGCAAAGCTCGCGCGGTAGCGCGCCAATAGCTCCCTGCCGTGGGAGGCGGCAATCTCGCGATATTCGGACAGCCGCTTGGCCGCCATCAGGAACGCGCCGCCGAACCAGTAGCACAGGATCACCGAGCTCGGCGGCAGCGAGGTCGGGTCGATCATCGCCCAGCCGATCAAGAGCCGCAGCGGATTGTTGACGGACTCCGAGATGACGTCGAAATAAGCCTTGTCCTTGCTGCGCAGCGGCGGGACATTGTAGACGATGCCCTGCAAGGCGAAGATGCCGGCCGCGAACAGCATCAGGCGGCTGCTCGCAGCCGCGCAGACAAGGCCAATCGCGACCAGCAGCAGCCATTCCAGTCCGATGATCCTGCCGTCCATCACGCTTTGCACCGCGGAGCGCTGCGACTTGGTCGGGTGATGCCGGTCGAACTCGCGGTCGAACCACTCGTTGATCACGTAGTTGGCCGACGCGATGCAGATCGCGGCCGCAAGGCCGCGCACGACGGAGACGGCGAGATCATCGCCTCGCGCGCCGCGCAACAGCCAGGCGAGAATGATCCCGGGAATGATGAAGATATGCTTGGTGCTGTGATCGAGCCGCAGGATCGCAAGGTATTGCCGGATGCCCGCGGCCGGCAGCGTGCGGGTGTCGAGCTTGCTGTCCATCAGCGCCATCGCGCGGGTCCTTTCCTGTCGTCCTCGATCGATCGCCTATCTGAGCAGGTAGACGTCGAAACTCTCGTCGGTCCTGGCGGGCTCGAAGCGGCGGATCATCGTGGTCGCTTCGCGAAAGTCGCGGATCTGTGCGGCGGAGGCACGGAACGTCCGCCAGTCCTTGCCTTCGTCGTAGACCTGGTCGGGCGTGATCTCGTCGAGCCGATAGGCCAGCAGGATGATGACGGGTGCACCCGATGTCTCGCGGAGCTCGCGTGCCAGCCGCAGCGTCTCGCCGAGATCGCTGTTCATCCGGCCCTTGCGCGTGAAGATCACGACGCTGCCGAATTTGCGGTCGCGGGCGAGATAGAGCGGGTTCTTGACGTAGTAGGGCAGCGCCTCGACCAGCCATTCCGGCTCGCTGAGGATGACCGCGTTGGCGAGATCGGCGCGTGAGGCGATCAGGCGGCCGAGATCGGCGCTGCGGCTCGCGACGACGCCGGCCATAGCGTTGCGCAAATCGTTGAGACCTGCCGCGCTCTGGATCGCGAGCACCAGCAGGAGCGACACGCGTCCGATCGCCGCCAACGGTGAGGCGGATGGCGCGGTGATCCGGCTCCAGCCGATCCAGTACAGCGTGATCAGGAAACAGAGCCAGACCGCGGCGTGGCGGTAGGCGCCATTGGCGGCGACGGCGAAGAACAGCGACGTAAGCAGCAGCGCGGCGAGAAAGGCGGGACGCCGCGGCAGCAGCCCGAGCGTCGCAGCGAACAGCAGCACCGAGCCCGCGACCGAAGGCAGCAGGTTGGCAAACAGTGCGCCGAGCGACGTCGCGCCGGGGTTCACGAGCGAAAGGATTGCAGCCGCCAGCGGTGAGGCGTGCGACCAGTCCCGTGCCGCCGCGTCATTATAGGTCGGCAGCATCGTCACCGCACAGATCGCAACGCCGATTGTCGCAATGATGGCATTGATCGCGAAATTGGTCAGTTGCGGCGCCCAGCGCCAGCCGGGTTGGCCCGCGAGTTGGGCCTCGAGCAGGTCGAGCAGCCAGAACAGCAGGAACGCGCCGGCCATGATCGCGCCGACGACATTGGTGTTGGCGAGCAGGAACAACAGCGCGCCGAGCAGGACGCCGCGATCGCGGTGGGCCGGATAGCAGGCCGCGATGGCGAACAGGAACAGGGCCGAGATGCCGTAATTCCGGGCCATTACGACATATTCGAACAGCAGCGCGTGGCTCGTGATCAGCAGCAGGACCAGCGGCCGCGGGAACGGCGAGCGGAAGATCAGCAATGCGGCCGTGAGGAGCCCGACCACGAAGGCGACCGCGGGCAGCACCTCGACCCGGCCGAATACCGCGTGGGCGCCGCGCAGCAGCAGGTACCAAAGGGCAGGGTGGCCCTCGCCATGTAGCCCCTTCAGCATGGCGAACAGATCGTCGCCGTTCAGCGCAATGGTGAGCGCGCGGATCTCGTCGCGCCACATCACGTGACGGGCGATCTGGAAGCCCGCCAGCGCGATCCACCCCGCAAGCAGCAGGAGGTCCGGCCAGGATCGGCGATCCCGCTTCGGCGCGAACAACCAGTCGTCCAGGA
>NZ_JASGSR010000110.1:0-25758 GCF_040446015.1 Bradyrhizobium sp. INPA03-11B | reverse complement strand
GCCTTCGACCTCGGCATCAGCGAAGTGACCGTCAAGCTGCATCGCGCCAATGTGATGCGCAAGATGCAGGCGAGCTCGATCGGCGATCTGGTTCGCACCTGGGAATCCCTGCCGGCCCCAATGCGGGAGAGGTGCGCGGCCTAGCTGGCGTGGCGTCGCGAGGCGCATCGCCCGGCGATAAACGGGACCTGATCAGGCTTCAGCCGGCTGCCGCGGCTTGAATGGCGTGCTTGGCGCGCCATTTGGGGCCCGGCCCGCGCATGTAGTGGAGCTCGGGGCGGTACGGATCGCGAATTCGCGCGATCAGATCCTGCCAGCCGGTCGCGATCGCGTTCAGGCTGCGGCGAAGAGGTAGCAATGATCGCTGCAGTGACGACATAACTCGCTCTCAGTGCGCTTTGCCGAGAACGAATGCGAAGGGCAGGATGACGATCTCCTCGCCGTCCTCGTCGCTGACATGCACGGCCCAATCGCGCCAATCTTCCAGACTGACCGTCGCGACCAGCGAGCGCATCATGCGGGTCGCCGCCTCACAGGCCTCGGTGAGGCTGGTCACCGAGGTGCCGCGGCGATCCATCAATACGCCGCGCGTATTCGAGCAATGGAAATAGACCTGAGTCATGTGCGTATCCTCGAAAGCTCCAGGCGAGCAGGCTCGCCCTTGCATGACGAAGCTTTACGCAGCCGGGACGCGACCTTCCGTGACGCGTCTCACACAGGCGCAAGGCGGCCCGGCGGGTCGCCTCACCAAATCGCGATTTGACAAATTTTCTATATTTGTCAAAACCGTCAAATGGGACCGAAAACCCGCATCCTCGATGCCACCATGCTGGTATTCCGCCGGCACGGCTTTCGTCGTTCCTCGATCGAGCAGGTCGCCGAAGCGGCCGGTCTGACGCGGCAGGCGCTCTATCACCATTTCGAATCCAAGGAAGCGCTGTTCCGCGCCGTGATCGAGCGCATCCATGAATCCGCGATCGCAGCCGAGGAAGCAGCCGTGGCCGAAGCCGAGACGGCAGGCGGCAATCTCGGCAACATCCTTGCCGCGGGCATGACCGCGCGGATGTCGACCATGATCGGATCGCTGGACGGCTCGCCGCACCTCGAGGAACTGTATTCCGAGCACCTCGTGCACGCGCGCGACCTCTACCAGACCTATGCGGCGCGTTATGCGGAGCGCATGGTCGCGACCATTGCGCGGACCGCGCGCCGGCAGCAGCTTGCGCTGCCGCAGGACCTGTCACCGCCCGAATTCGCGCGCCTGGTCGAAATGTCGATCTACGCCGCGAAGTCGCAGTACCCGGCGATGCAGCCGGCGGACGCGTTCCTGAAGGATATGGCGATCATGGTGCGCACGCTCTGTGCCGGCGCCATACCGAAATCCGAGAAGCCGCCCATCAAGAAGGCGGCGCCCCCAAAGAAGCCGACACGCAGGACAACTGGAGGACAGTCATGACCACGACGACCGTCAACGGCCGCGTCGAATCCCTGCCCGATGATCCCGACGCGCTCCTGATCGATATCGTGCGCGACCAGCTCAAGCTCACCGGCACCAAGCTGGTGTGCGGCGTCGGTGTCTGCGGCGCCTGCACGGTGCTGGTCGACGGCGCGCCGGTCGCAAGCTGCCTGATGCCGGCGCGGGCCGCTGCCGGCAAGGCCGTGACGACGGTGGAGGGCATCGGCGCAGCTCAGCTGCATCCGGTGCAGAAGGCGTTCATGGCAAACGACGCCCTGCAATGCGGCTTCTGCACGCCCGGCTTCATCGTGGAGGCGACCGCGTTCTGCGACCAATGGCGCGCGACCAGGGGAACGGCGGTGCCGTCGCGCGAGGAGATCGGTGCGGCGCTGTCGGGCCATCTCTGCCGCTGCGGCGCCTATGACGGGATTTTTCGCGCGGTCGCGGATGCCTGCGCCGGCCGCTTTGACGGCGACAATGTCGCAGCGCCCCGCATCGAGGCGCGCGACAAGGTGACGGGTGCGGCGAAATACACCGTCGACATCAACCATGACGGCCAGCTCGAAGGCCTGATCCTGCGCTCGCGCGAGGCGCATGCGCGCATCACCGCGCTCGATCTCGCGCCGGCGCGCGCGCGCGCCGGCATCACCGCGGTGTCGCTGCTCGGCGACGACCGCATCGTGCGCTTTGTCGGCGAGCCGATTGCGGCGGTCGCAGCAAAGGACCGCAAGTCGGCGCTGGCCGCGCTCGCCGCCATCAAGCTGAGCTACGAAAAGCTGCCCGCGGTGGTCGGGCTCGACGCCGGACGCAAGGACGGCGCGCCAGTGGTGTTCGACAAAGCGAGCCGCAAGCGGGCCGGCAACGTCTCGGAGGCCGCCGGCGGCCCGGCGCCGTGGAAGCAGAACATCCGCGGTCCGACCGCGGTGTTCTCGACCCGCGCCAAGAAGGCGCGCAACTGGGTCGACGAGGCACGCCAGTCCAACAACAAGCTGCTGGTCGAAGCGACCTTCCGCACCGCCACGCAGCAGCATGCCTGCCTCGAGCCGCACGCCGCGGTGGCCCGCTTCGACGGCGACCGGCTGACGCTGCACGCCTCGACCCAGCAGGTGTTTCACCTCAAGGAGCAGATCGCAAAGCGCTACAAGCTCGATCACGACAAGGTCCGCGTGATCGCCGATCATGTCGGCGGCGGCTTCGGATCGAAGGCGAGCCTGGGTACCGAGACGATCGCCGCCATCGAGCTGGCGCGCGAGGCAAAGGCGCCGGTGCGCGTCGCCTATGATCGGCAGGAGGAGCTCTCCGTCGCCGGCTATCGCCCGGCTGCGGAACTGAAGGTCGCGCTGCTGCCGTCCGAGCAGGGCGGCCTGAAGGCACTCTCCGTCACCGCGCATGCCGATACGGGGGCCGCGACCAACTCGACCATCGCGGGCCTGGCGCGGCTGATCTATCCGGCCGAGGCCAAGGACCTGTCGGATTTCGACGTCATCAGCAATCTGCCGCCCGGCGCCGCCTTCCGCGGCCCCGGCGGACCGCCGATGGCGTTCGCGGTGGAGCAATCGATCGACGAGGCCGCGCTGCGGCTCAAGGTCGATCCGATCGCCCTGCGCAAGCGCTGGGACCCCGATCCCAACCGTCAGCGCCTCTACGACTGGGCATCCGGGCTCGACATCTGGCGCAATCGCAAACCACAACAGAGCGGGCGCTATCGCCGCGGCATTGGCGTCGCCACCGGCTACTGGCTCTATCTCTGGCAGCCCAATGTGAAGGTCGAGGTCGCGGTCAAGGGCGGCCGTATCGTCGCCAGCACCGCGACGCAGGACATCGGCACCGGCACCCGCAGCGTGCTTGCCGACACGATCGCGCGCGAGTTCGATCTCGAACCCTCTGATATCGACGTGCGGATCGGCGATTCATCGCTGCCCGAAGGGCCCGGCTCCGGCGGCAGCCGCGTCACCGCCTCGGTGATGCCGCCGACCTTGCAGGCGGTCCGGAAACTGAAGGCGCAAATCCTCGAACAGGCGACACGAAAGCCTGCGCCCGGCTCGAACGCGCCGTGGCGCGAGCTGATCGCGCGTTCGCCCGATATCGCCGTAGTCGAGACGCGCGGCGAGGACGGCAAGAACACCGCACCCGGCATCCGCTCGCCGCTGCGCGAAGTCGGCCTGATCGGCATGGTGTTCGGCTGGATGATGCGCCGCTTCTCCAACATCGCGGTCGGCGCCGGCGTGCCGAGCTCGGTGCAGGTCATCGAGGTCGAGGTCGACACCTGGCTCGGCCATGTGCGCGTGCTGAACGTCCATACCGGCATCGCGGTCGGCAAGATCGCCTCTCCCGCGCTGGCACGCAGCCAGGCCTGCGGCGCGGTCATCCAGGGCCTCGGCTACGCGCTCTACGAGGCGCGCGAGCTCGATCCGAAGACCGGCGACGTCCTGACCGCGGGGATGGAGGACTATCGCATCCCCGGTATCGCCGACACGCCGGAGATCGATGTGCATTTCGACGAAGCCGGCTTCGACCACGTGCTCGGCAACAGCGTCGGCATCGGCGAGGCATCGACGGTGCCGACCTCGGCCGCCGTCGCCAACGCGATCCACAATGCGATCGGCGTCCGCCTCACCGAAATTCCGATCCGGCCCGACCGCATCGTCGCCGCGCTGAAAGGGAGGGACGCCGCATGAGCGCCGCAACTGCACTGGCAATGTCCGGACCCGAATTCCGTGCCGCCGGCACCGACTTGTCGGAGCGTCGCCGCAGCGGCCTGTCGTGTGGAGAGGTCATCGATCTCACCGCCAGTCCCGATACGATCGGAATTGCGTGGGGCGCGGACGGCGCGGCGCGGATCGGCGCCCTGACCGCGATCGCGGCGATCGCATCCGACGCGCGGCTCGCGCAGGCCTATCCCGGCATCACGGCTGCCGCGCAGGGCCTCGCCACGCCGCAGATCCGGCATATGGCAACGCTCGGCGGCAACCTCGCGCAGCGCTCGCGCTGCTGGTACTTTCGCAATCCGCAGATCGCCTGTCTCAAGAAAGGCGGCTCCGACTGTCCGGCGCGATCCGGCAATCATCTCTATCACGTCGCGTTCGATCTCGGCCCGTGCGTCGCGCCGCATCCGTCGACCATGGCGATGGCGCTGCTCGCCTATGATGCGAAGGTCACCACGGACCGGCGCAGCGGATTGTCGATCACCGACCTGCTCGGCGACGGCAGCAACGGCGCCGCCGACAATCTGCTCGCACCGGGCGAACGGATCGAGCGGATCGAGCTCCCTGCCCCGCTGGCCGGCGAGCGCGCACTCTACAGGCGCGCCATCAGCCGCTCCTATGCGGAATGGCCGCTGGTCGAGATCTGCGTGCGTGCGGTGATATCGGCTGGCACGTTCCAGCAGGTCCACATCACGGCGGGCGGTATCGCCCCGGTGCCGCTGCGTCTTGTGGCAAGTGCGGCGGCGCTGGAGGGGAAGCCGGCCAACGCGGCGACCATCGCGCAAGCCGCCGAGCTGGCAACATCGGGAGCCAAGCCGCTGCCGATGACCGGCTACAAGCTTGAACTGCTGACCGGCCTGGTGCGCGACGTGGTCGAGCGGATCGCGGTGTAGCGCGTGAGGAAGTTAGGTCGAAGAGCGACGGCGCTGCGCTCCCTCGCCCCGTTCTTACGGGGAGAGGGTTGGGGTGAGGGGCTGTCTCAGCGTAAACGCTGATAGTTGCATGTGCGGCGACTCCCCCTCACCAGGAACGCATCTGACAATGCGTTCCGACCTCTCCCCGCAAGCGGGGCGAGGTGAAGCGGAGCTCCACGGCTTAATTCGAGTTAAAGCCACCTTGGTCTAGCACCCAGCGGAGCCGGTATCGGGCGCGCCGGGCTCACCGCGCCCGGGTCAGTGCCAGCCAGATGCCGCCGCCGATCATGAAGCCGCCGGAGATGCGCGACATCAGCCGCGTCCGCTCCTTGGAGAAGAATTTGCGGGCGCGGCCTGCCGCCAGCGCGTAGGCGGCATCGGTCAGCACCGCGGTCGCCATGAAGGTGACGCCGAGCAGCGCCACCTGCGGCAAATGCGGCTTGTCCATGTCCATGAATTGCGGAATGAAGGCGCCGAAGAAAACCAGCACTTTCGGGTTCGAGAGCAGCACCAGGAAACCTTGCAGGAAGAACCCGCCGCGCGGCGGCAGCGGCTTGTCGTCGGTGCCGACGCCCTCGACCGGCGAGCGGATCAGCTTGATGCCGAGCCAGACCAGATAGGCCGCGCCGGCAAAGCGCACCCAGTTGAACCAGTACCCCATGGTGGCCATCAGCGAGGTCAGGCCGACCGCGACGATGCCGATCACGATCGCAAGCCCGACCTGCGCGCCCAGCACATTGGTGAGCGCGGCACGCGTGCCGTAGCGCAGGCCGTTGGCGATCACCATCGTGACGATCGGACCGGGCAGCAGCGCCAGCGCGATGCAGGCGGCGACAAAGGCGAAATAGGCTTGCAGGGACATGGGGGCTCTTTGCTCGTTTACGCCATTATGCATGCCGGTGACGGTGGATGGAAGCGGCACCTCCGCTCCCTCTCCCCGTCCTTCACGGGGAGAGGGTTGGGGTGAGGGGCTCTCTCCGCCAGGCGGTGCCAACAGATAGACCTGCACCCCCTCACCCGGATCGCATCTAGCGATGCGATCCGACCTCTCCCCGCAAGCGGGGCGAGGTTAAGGACCAGCGCTCCTCAACGGCCCTCCATCGCAGTCGTCATCCACGTCTTGACCTCTTGGGACTCCAGGAATCGCAGCGTCGCGCGCTGCACGCGCGCGGCATCGCCCCCGCCCTGCGCCGCGATCGCCATGAGATCGCAGCGATGCGAGACCGCGATGCCGATTGCGGCGCGGCTTCCGTCGAGACGATAGGCTCTGATCCGTCCGTGCATGTCGGCGACATCGACAACTTCGCCTGCCCTCAGCGGCACAAAGCGCGGGCTGATCATGTCGACATCGGCGACGCGGTCGACCTCGTCGTCATCGGCGACGCCGCTGTCGCAATTGCAGAAGCCGAGCTTCGGCCTGAGATAAACCTCGACCTCAGTGCCGCACTCCACGGCGCCGCAGCGGAAAGCGCGGCCGGCGGGCCAGCCGTCGCGCGGGAACGGCCAGGCGATCTCGCGCCACTGCGCGGCATGCGGCGCCATCTCGTAGCCCGCGACGGCCGAGAGGCCGCCGAGCGCCAGGAACATCGCCGCGATGACCGGCCACGAGCGCATCATGAAATTCTCACGGCAGACCGGCGACGGCGCGCGCCGCGCCGGTCAGTTCGAGAATGTGCAGGCCGGTGTTCGCGCGGTCGACCGCGTAGATGTAGCCGCGTTCGTCGGTCTCGACATTGTTGGTCTGGATCGCGACCTTGCAGCGATAGAAGCCGTCGATGGTGAGGCAACGCTTGTCGGTCGCCGACGTAATGGACGGGATAAAGTACCCGACCTCCTTGGGGTGGTAGGGATCGCGGATATCGAGCGCGCGGACGCCGGCGTTGAAGAAGGCGATGAAGGCCAGCTTCTTGTAATAGACCGGCGCCATGCTCTCGTTCGACGAATGCGAGCCGAACCGGCCGCCGCGCTCGCAGAACGCGCCGGAGGCTTCGGGCACGGTGTAGCTCGAGATCATCATCGGCCGTGCTTCTGTCGTCACGTCGGCAAACCACACCATCTGCCGCGCCTCGCCGCATTCGTTCTGGATCGCCTCGTCGACGATCATCACGATGTCGCGGGTCTTGCCGTCCTTGTCGCGGGCGAATTCCGCGATCGGCATGCCCGGCATCGGAAACACCGTGTGTGCGCCGTTCATCGCCGACAGCGGCATCCGCGCGATCTCCGGGAATGTCAGATTGTCCGGCGTCGGCTGCTTCGGTCCGTTCAGCAGCTTGTCGCGATCGACGATCTGCAGGAAGCCGCCCTTGTTGGTGCCGTAGCCGAAATAGACGCGGTTGCCCTTCGGCCCGGTCGAGATCGGCCCGTGCAGTTCGGTCGGCACCGCGCCGGTCGCGCCGGGCTCCTGCCCGGGCAGGCCGAAGTCCCTGATCTTCACGGGATGCGCGGGATCGGAGAGATCGTAGATCTGCGTCATGCGACGCGTGCGCCAGTCCGGCGCGCCCGACACCAGGAAGGCGATGCCGGTGCTGCATTCCCAGAAATTCTTGTGCGTGTCCTTCAACCCGCCGATCCGGGTGATGAGCACGGGGTTGGCGGGATCGGCCACGTTCCAGATCTCATGCGCCTCGCTGCCGAAGGTGCGCAGCATGTAGACCGCGTTGCGATCGCCCTTCGGCAGATCCTTGCCGTCGCAGACACGCACCATCTGCGCGCCGCCGGCTTCATATCTGCCCTCCTGGCCTGGAATGTGCCGGAGATACCTGGGATGCGCGGGATCGGTGACGTCGACGATCGAAGTGCCGTTCGGTTCAGGTTTACCGGTCATCGGATTGACGGGATCGGAAATGTCGTCGGTGCCGCCGTGGTGGCCGATATAGGCGATCCAGCTGTTACCCTGATGATGAATGGTCGGCTGATAGGCGCTGCGCGCCTGCAAATCGTTGGTTCCAACCAGCCTCATGTTGGAGGCTTCGGGCGGATCGCCGATCTTCTGCTGGGCGCTCGCACCATATGCGAGGAGGACAAGAAGAAACGTGCAGCAAACTGCCGTAACGCGACCACCCATGCGCACCACCCCGAGTTCCCTGCCAATCTGCGTTGGCTGTGCGGGACGCTAGCACGGCGATACCGGCGCCAAAACACACGCTCTTGACATGCAACCATTTGGTTGCATATTATCCAAGCCATGGATGAAGTCTTCAAAGCCCTCGCGGATGCCTCACGGCGCACGCTGCTTGACCGGCTTCACGATCAGAACGGGCAGACGCTCGGCGAGCTCTGCGACGGGCTCGACATGACGCGTCAGGCCGTCACCAAGCACCTTGTGATTCTCGAGGAGGCCAGCCTCGTCACCACCATCAAGCACGGCCGCGAGAAGCTGCATTACCTCAACCCGGTTCCGATCCATCAGATCGGTGAACGGTGGATCAAGAAGTTCGAGCGCGGGAAACTCGCCGCGCTCAGTGAATTAAAAAGACAATTGGAGAAGCGTGATGAGTAAACCCGACTACATCTACGTCACCTATATCGAGACCACGGCCGAGAAGCTGTGGCACGCGCTGACATCGAGCGAATTCACCGAACGCTTCTGGTTCGGCTATCGCGCCACTTCCGACTGGAAGGTCGGCTCGCCCCATCATCTCAGCAAGGATGGCCGCCGCGCCGTGCAAGGCGAGGTGCTGATCGCCGATCCGCCCAAGAGGCTCGCTTACAGCTGGGACGTCGTGAAGGAAGGCGTCGAGCGCGAGCAGGTCTCGCGCGTGACCTTCGACATCGAGCCGCACGGCGGGATCGTCAAGCTGACCATGACGCACGACAACCTCGGTCCGAAGACGCTGCGCGACATCTCCGGCGGGTGGCCGATGGTCATCGCGAGCCTGAAGAGCTTCCTGGAGACCGGACGCGAACTGCCGGCCGACCTGCTCACCAGCGGCGCCAGGGAGCCCTACCATGCCTAAGCCCGAATTCGTCTACGTCACCTACATCGAGACCACGCCGGAGAGACTGTGGGATGCGCTGACATCAAGCGCATTCACGCGGCAATACTGGTTCGACACCGAGCTGCAATCGGACTGGAAGGTCGGCTCGCCGCTCGCGCTGGTGATGAGCGGCAAGACCACCGACACCGGCGAGATCCTCGAGGCCGACCGGCCGCGGCGCCTCGCCTACACCTTCAAGCACGAGGCCGATCCCGAACTGCGCAAGGAGCCGGCAACCAAAGTCGTGTTCACGCTCGAGCCGTTCGGCAAGATCGTGAAGCTGACCGTGACCCATGAAGGCTTCGGCGTCGGCAGCAAGCTGCTCGACGGCATTTCCAGGGGCTGGCCTGCGATCCTGTCCGGCCTCAAGAGCCTGCTCGAGACCGGCAAGGTGGTCGCGATCCCGCCTGCCGCGCTCGGGATCGAAGGCTTCGAATGACAATGAAGATCTATCGAAGGACACGTGCGGACATGAACATCGAGACATTCAAGCCGGCCATTGTCTACGCGATCTACATCGCCGCCACGCCGGAGCAGGTGTGGCAGGCATTGACGAACGCCGAGTTCAGCCGGAAATACTTTTCCGGCAACGCGGTCGAGGTCGATCTCCGGGTCGGCGGCGCCTACATCGTGCGCACGCCCGACGGCGCACTGCACATCTCCGGCGAAGTGATCGCGTGCGATCCCTTGAAGCGGTTGACCGTCACCTTCAACGTCAACTGGCCGCAGCTGGTCGAAAAGCTCGGGCCGACGCTCGTCACCTGGGAGATCGAGCCGGCCGGCGACGGCGTGAAGCTGACCTTGCTGCAATCGCATGATCGTCCGATCAGCGACGACATCCTGTCCGGCGGCCGCGCCGGCTGGCCGGCGATCCTCTCCAGCCTGAAGAGCATGCTGGAGACCGGCAAGGCCATGGTGATCCCGATGCAGCCGCCAGCGCGCATGCTGGCGGCGCTGAAGGAATTGGGGATACCGATGCCGACGTGAGGGTGGAGCTACAGCCGCCTCATACTCACTGTCGTCCTTGCGAAAGCAGGGACCCATAACCACCGCACGCGGGGATAGAGCGAGTTGGGGCCACAGCGTCGCACAACAACGACACCCTGTGGTTATGGGTCCCGGGTCGCGCTGCGCTTGCCCGGGACGACGGAGGAGAGGGCTACACGAGCAACAGCGCGACAATCAGATTCGCCACGAACAAGGTCGCATCGATCACGAAGATCCTGAGCATCGGCCCCTTCAGCACCGGCCAGTAGGCGACCCCAACGCGGCCGCCGCGCATCAGGACGGGCAGATTGTAGGCGAACTGGCTGAAGTGACACGCCGCGAAGAACAGGAACAGCGCAAGCTGGGCCTCGACGGCCTGAAAGAAGGGCGGCCTTGCGAGCAGGAAATACAGCGACAGCAGCCCGATCGGCAGATTGATCCCGCCCAGGAACGCGACGCTGGCGGACAGGGTCGGCGCGATCGGATTGCCACGCTCCTCGCGCGGAACCAGTATCTTCAGCGTGTTGCGCTGGGCAACGCTGAACTGGACGAATGCGGCGCCGAACCAGAGCGCGTTGAGCAGCAGGACGAAATCCGAAAATCGCATGGGTTACTTTCCGTAGAATGCTTCGCTGCGCACCACGCGGCCGTCACGGTCGAAATCCATGAACTCGCTGGCGCGCGTGTCGCCCAATTGCCACCACACCGTCAGGCGCGCCATCGTCGCGTCCCAGCTCCAGTTCAGGACCTTGAGATCAGCGCTTTCGATGCCGCCATAAGCCTTGCGCCAATAGGCGCGGATATTCTCGGCCCCCGCGACCACAGGGCTATCCGTCAGCTTGAGCGCCAACGGGCTGCGCATCTCCGCATTGTCGGCGAAGTGCGCGACGACGGCGTCGATATCGACCCTGCACCAGCTCGCGCACCACGCCTCGACAAAGCGCCCGGCCGCCGCCCGGTCCATGATCTCTCCGCCCATGCGATCGCCCTCTCCCGCGTGACTGCGCAGAAGATTGGCACGGCGAAATTCTCACGTCAACTATGTTGACTTGAGAACACGGCTAGTTGTTGTCGGCGATCGCTCCCATCACCGCCATCCACGCGGTAGTGCCGGGCGCGCCGACGCGATCGAATGCCTCGCGAAGAACCTTGCGCTCGTGGTCGGACGCGCGCTGTTCGATCTTTTGCCCTGCTGCGGTCAGGCGCAGCAATTTGGAGCGATGCTGCTCGGGCGACCGTTTCGACGCCACGAGCTTGCGCTCCAGCAACAATGCGAGTGGGCGGTTCAAGGCCTGCTTGGAAATACCGAGCACCTCGATCAGCGCGCCGATCGAGATGTCGGGCCGGCGCGCCACGACGTAGAGAATGCGATGGTGCGGGCGCGACAGGCCGACCGTCTCAAGATACTGATCGGCCTCCAGCGTCATCCCGCGCCAGCCGTAGTACATGAGCTCCAGCGCCGCATCCAGTTCGTGCAGCTTGCTGAGCGAGGCGCGGTGCAGGCCCGGGGCCTGAGAGACAGTCTTCTGCATTGGCGTATGGTGTCGAACCTGCCGGAGAGAATCTAGCCCAGCGCGCGCAGCTCGCGCCGCAGCACCTTGCCGGTCGCCGTCATCGGCAGGCTGTCGGCGAACTGCACGAAGCGCGGATATTCGTGGGCGGCGAGCTGCACCTTGACGAATTCCTGGATCTCGCGCGCCAACGTGTCGCTCGCCGCATAGCCCGGGCGCAACACGATCCAGGCCTTGATCGATTCGGTGCGGATCGGATCGGGAATGCCGACCACCGCCGACATCGCGACCGCCGGATGCTTCATCAGCGTGTGCTCGATCTCGGACGGGCCGACGCGATAGCCGGCCGTGGTGATGACGTCGTCCTCGCGGCTGACGTACCAGAAATAGCCGTCCTCATCCTGCACGCCGAGATCGCCGGTCAACAGGAATTCGCCGGCATATTTCTTCGCGGTCGCCTCGGGATTGCGCCAATATTCGATCATGGTGCAGGGGCACGGCTGGCGCACGCCGATGATGCCGCGCTGCCCCCGCGGCTGCTCCTCGCCCTTGTCGTTGACGATGCGGACGTCGAAGCCCGGCGTGGCGCGGCCCATCGAGCCGGGCCGGATCGGAAACAGATTGGAATTGCTGCCGATCACGAGATTGCATTCGGTCTGCCCGAACACCTCATGGGCATCGATGCCAAAAGTCTCGCGCACCCAGCCCAGCAGTTCGCCGCCGAGCGACTCGCCGCCGGTGAAGATGCTGCGCAGCCTGACGCCGGAGTTCTTCACATCGGCCTGCCGCATCAGCTTCAGCGCGGTCGGCGGCAGGAAGACATTGCGGATGCCGAGTTCGGCCATCATCTGCATCGCTGCCTGCGGCTCGAACTTGCGGGCGCGGTGGCCGACCATCGGAATGCCGTGGTACCAGAACGCGAACAGGCCGTTGATCAGGCCGCCGATCCAGGCCCAGTCCGCCGGCGTCCACATCAGGTCGCCCGGCCGCGGAAGGAAGTTGTGGCACATCTCGACGTTGGGCAGATGGCCGAGCACGACGCGATGCGCATGCAGCGCACCCTTCGGATTGCCCGTGGTGCCGGACGTATAGATGATCAGCGCGGGATCGTCGGCCGAGGTGTCGACGGTCGCGAAGTCAGGAGACGCCGACTTGATCGCGCCCCAGAGCGGTTTTGTCCCCGCCGGCGTCTTGTCGCCGACGATGTAGACGCTCTTCAGCTCGGGCAGCCGGTCGCGGATCTTGGCGATCTTCTCCCAGCCGGCCTGATCGGTGATGACGGCTTTCGCCGCCGAGTTCGACAGGCGGAATTCGAGCGCATCTTCGCCGAACAGCGCGAACAGCGGGATCGAGATGAGGGCCGCGCGGAACGCCGCGAGATGCGCGACCGGCAATTCCAGCGATTGCGACAGGAACACCGCGACACGGTCGCCGCGCACAAGGCCGTCGGCGGTCAGCACATTGGCGAAGCGGCGCGAGGCGTCTGCGACCTCGTCGAACGAGGTGCGCGTGGTGCCGCCATCCTCGTCGACATAGACCAGCGCAAGCCGGCCCGTGCCGTCGGCATAACGATCGCAGCAGGCGGTCGCCATGTTGAAGCGCGCGGGGACGTCCCAGCTGAAGTTGCGATAGAGCTCGTCGTAGGTCTTGGCTTCCTGAAGCATGGCGGCAGACTAGAGTCTTTTCTGTTCCGATGGAATCGGAACAGGGCTCTCAGTTCTTCTTTTTGACGCGTTTTCTTCACGCGAACCGGTATCCACTTCGCTCGAAAACGCTCTCGAGCCGTCAGACCACAAACCCCTCCTTGAGGGGAAAGCCGTCAGGCCGCCGCCCGCTGCATTGCCGCTTCGAGCTTGAGGCTTTCGAGGTCGCGATAGATCGAGGCGACCGCGAGCACGCGCTCGCCACGCTTGTAGCGGAGCACGCAATCCCTGCCGGCAATGCTGCCGTCGACCGCGATCTCGTCCCACTGCTCGGCGTGACCGACATAGTTGATCGGCACGTCGTAATGCTGGCTCCAGAAGAACGGCACCGTATCGAAGGCCTCGCGCTGCCCCAGCATATTCCGCGCGGCGGTCTGGCCCTGGCGCTCGGCCACCACCCAGTGCTCGACCCGGATATTCTCGCCGCTGTGCGGGTCGGGCCAGCGCGCGATATCACCGGCCGCGTAGACGCCGGGAGCGCTGGTCTCGAGATAGGCATCCACGGTCACGCCGCGATCGATCGCGAGCCCGGCGGCTTCCGCCAGCGCCAGCCGCGGCTTCACGCCGACACCGAGCACGACGAGATCGGCGTCGAGCACGGGCCCGCTCTTCAGGCGCGCGCGCTTGCCCTCGATCGCGGTCACGGTGTCACCGAGATGGAAGACGACGCCGTGCTCCTCGTGCAGCGCGCGGACGAAATCGCCCATCTCAGGGCCGAGCACGCGCTCCAGCGGCCGCGCTTCCAGCCCGACCACGTGAACCTCGATCTCCCGCGCGCGCAACGAGGCCGCAACCTCGAGCCCGATGAAGCTTGCCCCGATCACCACCGCACGGCGCGCTCCGCTGGCCGAGGCGATGATCGCCCGGCAATCGTCGAGACTGCGCAGCACATGAACGTGGGGCTGGTCCGCGCCCGGGATCGGCAGCCGCATCGGCTCCGCGCCGGTCGCCAGCAGCAGCCGGTCGTAAGCGAGCACTTCGCCGCCGGCGAGCACGACGTTGCGGCGGCCGGTGTCGATCGACTTGACCTCGGTCTTGAGTTTCAGATCGATCGCCGCGTCGGCATAGTAATCGTCCGGCTTCAGCGGCAGCCAGTCCTCCGGCGCGCTGCCGGCGAGGAAGTCCTTCGACAGGTTCGGCCGATCCACCGGCGGTGCGGCCTCGCTACTGAGCATGACGATGCTGCCGCGATAGTCCTGCCGCCGCAGCATCTCGGCGGCGGCAAAGCCTGCTGCGCCGCCGCCGACGATCACGATCCTGCCGGGTGCATCGACCGGGCCCTTGACGCGGGGTTTCGGCTGCGCGCGCTTCTCGCGCACGATGATGCGATCGCCGTCGCGCTCGACCTTCCAGACCGCGAGCGCGTTGAAGGCGGGCGCGGCGGTCGCTTCGCCGGTGCGAATGTCAAAACAGGCGTGATGCCAGGGGCAATGGACGGTCTCGCCCTCCACCAGGCCGTCGGCGAGCGGGCCGTGGTAATGGCTGCAATGCGCGTCGATGGCGAAGATATCCGCCCCCGAGCGCACCAGCAGCACGTCGTCCTCGCCGACATGGCCGAGCAACATCGCGCCCGGGAAGTCGGAGAGGGCCACACCTTGTGTCAGATCCGGACCGGAAGGAGCTTGCTGATCGGCCATGGCCTGTCTCCAGTTTATCCAGAACGTCACCCCGAAGCGCCGCTTGCACGGGGGCTTTGTCGCTATCAGCTTCCCTGCATGTAGCGGACCGGGTTCTCCCGATCCGCCTTGAATATATCGGCGGCCTCGGCGAACAGCGCCGCAACGGCGGGAGCTTTCAGATCATCAAACGCCTCGAAGCTGAAATTGTTGCCGCCCGCGCGCAATTCGCCGAGCTTGCCGGCATAGCAGGACACCAGCGGCTTGCCGCCGCGGGTCACCGCGACATAGACGCTGATGTAGTTCTTCTGCAGCGCCAGCCCAATCACCGGCCAGGCGGCCGTCTTGCCGGACTTGATCGCGTAGCGAAACCCGCCATAGCCGATCATGTTCATGCGCATGCCGGCCTCACCGGCCAGCGTACCCGCATGAAAATGCCGCTTGAGCGAAGGCGCCGCCTTTCGCATCACCGCATTCAGTTGTTCGAGATCCGCGGTCCGGCCGGGATCAAACGCGAGGTAGGCTTCCAGGCTGTCCGCGGCGACACGAAACATTGGAAACCTCCGCGGTTATCCCACCTCTCACAGGGCAGGTCATGCGTAGCCCGGATGAAGCGAAGCGCAATCCGGGGGACCTCACCGAACGGATAGACTCACCCGGATTTCGCTTCGCTGCATCCGGGCTACGAAATCAGGACGACAGGGCCGCCTTCACCAGGCCGCTGGCCTTGCCGAAATCCATCTGGCCGGCGTATTTCGCCTTCAGCGCGCCGATCACCTTGCCCATGTCCTTGATCCCGGCAGCACCGGTCTCGGCGATGATGGCCGAGATCGCGGCCTTCACGTCGTCGTCGGACATCTGCTTCGGCAGATACGCCGAGATCACCGCGATCTCCGCGCGTTCCTGGTCGGCGAGCTCGGCGCGGCCGCCCTTGTCGTAGAGCTCGACCGACTCCTGGCGCTGCTTGATCATCTTCTGCAACAGGCCGAGCAGATCGGCATCGGAGAGTGGCGGCTTGCCCTGCCCGCGCGCGTCGATGTCGGCGTTCTTGATGGTCGAATTGACCATGCGCAGCGTGGAGAGCTTACGCTCGTCCTTGGCCTTCATCGCTTCCTTGACCGCAGTATTGATATCGTCGCGCAGCATCTCTGTGTCCTTGAACCAGTAATCCTCTCATGTAGGCAGTTTGCGCCGACAGAACAACCTAGTTCCGCAACCACTCAACCAGCGCGTCAGCGCATGCCTGCGGCTGTTCCAGCTGCGGCAGGTGACCGCAATTGGCGAGCACGACGAGTTTCGCCCCGGGGATGCCATTCGCCATCTCGTCCGACAATGAATTCGGCACGGTGTTGTCGGTGTCCGACGTCAGCACCAGGGTCGGGCATTTGATCCAGGCCATGCTCGGCCGCGAATCCGGCCGGCTCAGCACCGCGTTCTGCTGGCGGATGAAGGCCTCGGCGCCGACGTCCTCGCTCATGTCATCAACAACCTGGCGCAGGGTGGCATCGCCCTGCCGCGACGGATGCACGAAGCCGGGAAACAGCTCATCGACCACGCTCTTGAACTGCCCGCTTTTGGCACGCTCGATCATGCCGCGACGGCGCGCGGTCGCCTCCGGCGTGTCGGCCCGCGCCTGGGTGCTCATCAGCGCCAGCTTCGCCACCCGCTCGGGCGCCTGCCGCATGATCTCGAAGGCGATGTAGCCGCCCATCGAATGCCCGGCGAGGGCAAAGCGCGGCGGCGCCTCGGCCAGGATCCGGCGGGCGATCGCCCCCATATTATCGTCCCTGACATGGTTGGCGACCGTGACAGGGCCGCACCGCCACAGCGCCGGGATGACCGGGGCAAAGATCCGCGGCGAGCAGACGAGGCCCGGGACGAGCAGGATCGGCATCGTGTTGTCCATAGGGTGCTCCGGACCGGGTCATTTTCGGCAAGCAAACGGCCGCTTCGAGGAACTTTAGATTAAAAGGCCGTTCCGGCCTGTCAAATCGGCCGGGAATGCCGTGTGAATCCGCGCCCTTTCGCTTTGACGCCGCAGCGTGCGGCCTCTATTTAAAGGGCTCATGACAACATCCGAAAACGCTCCCGCCTGGCCGGACCACAAACCGACCGCGCTCCTTGTGCTCGCCGATGGTACCGTGCTGGAAGGCTTCGGTCTCGGCGCGGAAGGCCACGCCGTCGGCGAGGTCTGCTTCAACACCGCGATGACCGGCTATGAGGAGATCCTCACCGATCCGTCCTATGCCGGCCAGATCATCACCTTCACCTTCCCGCATATCGGCAATGTCGGTACCAACGAGGAAGACATCGAGACGGTGAACATGGCCGCGACACCAGGTGCGCGCGGCGTGATCCTGCGCTCGGCGATCACGGATCCCTCGAATTACCGCGCCACCCGCCACCTCGACCAGTGGTTGAAGGCGCGCGGCATCATCGGCCTGTCCGGCATCGACACCCGGGCGCTGACCGCGCTGATCCGCTCCAAGGGCATGCCCAATGCGGTGATCGCGCATTCGAAGACCGGCGAATTCGACCTGCACGCCCTGAAGGAAGAGGCCCGCGAATGGCCCGGCCTCGAGGGCATGGACCTGGTGCCGATGGTCACCTCCGGCCAGCGCTTCACCTGGGACGAGACTCCCTGGGTGTGGGGCAAGGGTTTCGGCCAGCAGACCGCACCGGAATTCAACGTGGTCGCGATCGACTACGGCATCAAGCGCAACATCCTGCGCCTGCTCGCCGGCGTCGGCGCCAAGGTGACCGTGGTGCCGGCAACGACGGCGGCCGAGGACATCCTGGCGATGAAGCCGGACGGCGTGTTCCTGTCGAACGGCCCCGGCGATCCGGCCGCGACCGGCAAATATGCCGTGCCCGTGATCCAGAAGGTGATCGCCTCGGGGACGCCGACCTTCGGCATCTGCCTCGGCCACCAGATGCTCGGCCTCGCTGTCGGCGCCAGGACCATGAAGATGCATCAGGGCCATCACGGCGCCAATCATCCGGTCAAGGACGAGACCACCGGCAAGGTCGAGATCACCTCGATGAACCACGGTTTTGCGGTCGATCAGGCGACGCTGCCAGCCGGCGCGACCCAGACCCATATCTCGCTGTTCGACGGCTCCAATTGCGGCATCGCGCTCGAAGGCAAGCCGGTGTTCTCGGTGCAGTACCACCCCGAGGCCTCACCCGGCCCGCGCGACTCGCACTATCTTTTCCAGCGGTTTGCCGACCTGATGCGGCAGAAGAAGCAGGCGGCGTAAGCCGACGCCGTTATCATAGGTCTTTACTGAATACCGCGTGCCCGGACCACCTGGTCCGGGCATTGCTTTTGTCGGACCTTGCATCAACGAACGCTGCCAAGCTACGCCGTGATATGACGACGATCATCAAGGATTTGACCGCATGACCGACAGCCCGCCCCCGAAGCCCACCTACGGCGTCTCGTCGCTGGAGGTGATGGCGTCGATGCCGGGGCTCGACTTCGTGCGCGGCATCTTCGCCCGCACCCTGCCGGAACCACCGATCATGGAGAACGTCGAGCCGTTCGACTGCACCGCCGAGACCGGCCACGTCGTGATCCACAGCGTCCCCGGCCTGCGCCACTACAACCCGATCGGCTCGGTGCACGGCGGCTACGCCGCGATCCTGTTGGATTCCGCGATGGGGCTCGCGGTGCAGACCACGCTGCCGAAGAGCTTTGGCTACACCACGCTGGAGTTCAAGATCTCCTTCGTCCGCAGCATGAGCCAGGACACCGGCACGATCCGCACCGAAGGCCAGGTCCTCAATGCCGGTCGCCGGGTTGCAACCGCCGAAGCGCGGATCACCGACGGCAAGGGCAAGCTGATCGCGCATGCCACCACGACCTGCCTGGTGTTCGAACTGCCCAAGACCTGAAGGCAATCGACCTGAAGGCAATCGCGTCTTCGCGCATTGGAGGCATGACGAAGCGCGCTGGATCGCTGCCTGCGCTCTGTGATTGAGTTTCCCTTGTCCGAGATCAGGCAAACATGATCCGGCCCGGAATAAGGAAACGCCCGATGACGTCAGCCCATTCAGACATGACCATCCGCGACATCCGCGTGACGATGCTGCGGCTCCCCTGGGCCGACGATCCCTGGCTGAAGGGCGCAGCGCTCGGCGCCACGCGCGACATCCTGATCTGCGACGTCGAGACGGCGGCCGGCGTCACCGGCATGGGCTATCTGTTCGTGTTCCGCCCGGCGATGCAGTCGATCGCGGCCTGTCTCGACGAGTGCATCATCCCGCGCGTCATCGGCAAGGACGCCACCGCGATCGAGGCGATCTGGCGCGATCTGTGGACCGCGACGATGACCTATGGCCGCGGCGGCATCGCCGCGATGGCGATGTCGGCGCTCGACATCGCGCTGTGGGATGCACTGGGAAAACGCGCCGGCCTGCCGCTGCACCGGCTGTGGGGCCACTATCGCTCGGAAATCCCGGTCTACGGTTCCGGCTGCTTCCGTGGCGCCGGCGGCGACGGGATGATCGAGAAGGCGCTGCATTTCGTCAAACAAGGCTACAAGGCGATCAAGATGCAGGTCGCGCATGTTCACACGCCGGCGCAGGACCTCGACAATGTGCGCCGCATGCGCGAGGCGCTTGGTCCTGACATCGACATCATGATCGACGTCAACATGGGCTGGAGCGCCGATGTCGCCATCGAGATGGGACGCAAGTTCGAGAGGTACGATATCTACTGGCTCGAGGAGCCGGTGCCGGCCGATGATTTCGCCGGCTATCAGCGCATCGCGGCGGCGCTCGACATGCGCGTCGTCGGCGGCGAGACGCATTTCACGCGCTACGATCTGCGGCCGTTCTTCCTCAATCCCTGCCTGCCGATCCTGCAACCCGACCCGATGCGCGGCGGCATGACCGACCTGCGCAAGATCGCGACGCTGGCGGACACGTTCGGCATCACGATCGCGCCGCATCTGTTCCCTGAACTCAACGTGCACCTGCTGGCTTCGATCCCGAACGGCATCTGGTGCGAGAACATGGCCCTGATCGACGACCTCTGGGTCGATCCACCGGAGATCGCCAACGGCATGATCAGCGCGCCGGAGCGGCCCGGGCACGGGCTCAGATTCAAGGACGAGGTGTTGAAGTTCAAGATCTAGCGGGAACGGTTTCCGGATCGGCCGCTTGGTCTGTCCTGACATCACCGCCGCTCGCAACGCTGGAGGGTAGCCATGCCCGTCGTGAGTCCCGATGCCGAGCCTCAGACCTTCGTCTTCCAGGACGATGGCCTGGTGCCGAACAATCCGATGCCGTTCCTGGTCTACAAGGGCGCGGTCGACGTCGGTAAAAATCCCGAGGCCACGATCGAGCAGCTGTTCGGCAGCAATGGCTGGGGCGCGATGTGGCGCAACGGTGTCTACGACTTCGCGCATTACCACGCCACCGTGCACGAGGTGCTGGGCGTCGCGCGCGGCAGCGCGCGGGTGCAGTTCGGCGGCGAGCATGGCCGGGCGCTTGAGATCGCAGCCGGCGATGTCGCGATCCTGCCGGCCGGCACCGGTCATCAATGCCTGTCGGCGAGCGGCGATTTCAGCGTGGTCGGCGCCTATCCGCCGGGCCCGCCGATGGACCTGCAACGGCCGACGCCGGAGAACCACGCGCGGGCGCTGAAGACGATCCCGCAGGTCGCGATCCCCGTGACCGATCCGGTGCTGGGCAAGGACGGGCCACTGGTGCGGCTGTGGCGGCGTTAGGGATTGGCGCCAGTGCCCCTTCCCTTCTCCCCTTGTGGGAGAAGGTGGCTCGCATCGACAGATGCGAGCCGGATGAGGGGTCTGCATCCGCGGAGACAAACCCCTCACCCGGCTTCGATGCTTCCGCATCGAAGCCACCCTCTCCCACAAGGGGAGAGGGTGAATGCTACGCCGCGTTGCTGCCTTCCTGGCGGCTGGCCTCGAACAGGAACCAGGTGCGGCGCTCGGTTTCGTCGATGAAGGTTTCCAGCAGGCCGGCGGTGCCGGAATCCTCATGGTCGTCGGCGAGCTTGTGCGCCTTGCGCATCGCCGCCGCGATGTGCTTGTTGTCTTCCATCAGCTCGCGCAGCATTTCGCGCGGCGGGACATAGTCCTCGTCATTGTCCTTGATGGTCTGATGCTTGGCGATGTCGCCGATCGAGCGCAGCGTCGCGCCGCCGAGCTTGCGCACCCGCTCGGCGAGCTGGTCGGTGGTCGCGAAGATCGCGTCCGACTGCTCGTCCAGCAACAAATGGTAATCATGGAAATGCCGGCCGCTGACATGCCAGTGAAAATTCTTCGTCTTCAAATAGAGCGCAAAAGCATCGGCCAGAAGCGTGTTGAGCGAGGTCGAGATCGTATCCACCGCAGCCTGCGGCAGGTCGCTCGGCGTGTCGAGGTCGGGCGAAATCTTGTCGGTCTTGTTGGCGTCAATCTTGGCTTTGCTCACGTTGAACCTTCCTGTTAGGAACCCGTATTTCGGCGCATTGAACATTGGGCGCCGGACCGCTAACGCATCGTCAGCCCACCCGTTCCTGGAAGTCAGGAACCCATTCTGCCGGATACCAAACGCGATGGATGAATGGATCGACTATTACGATTCCACGCATACGATTTATGCGAGCCGACTGCACCGCGACCTGCATTTCCAGGTCATCGCAAACGACATTATCGGATACATCACTTCGCCCGACGCCGTGGTGCTGGATTACGCCTGCGGTGAGGCGCTCTCGGCTGTGAAGGTCGCCAATGCCTGCGCCCAGCTCTATCTGGCGGAGCCTGCGCCCGGCGTGCGCGGCCGTCTGGTTGCGCGCTTTGCGGCCGACACCCGGATCCGCGTCCGCTCGCTCGATGAGCTGAAGAACATGGCGGCCGACTCGATCGACCTCGTGGTGATGAACTCGGTGGCGCAATACATGACGCCGCAGGAGCTCGATTCGGCGTTCGACGTGATCCACCGCCTGCTGAAGCCGACCGGCCGTTTCGTGCTCGGCGATATCCTGCGGCCCGAGGTCGGCATGGCCAAGGACGTCATCGCGCTGCTGCGCTTTGCGGCGGTCCACGGCTTCCTGCGCGACGCGGTGGTCGGGCTGGCCTCAACCGCACTGTCCGACTACCGGCAGCTGCGCACCAAGATCGGGCTGCAGCGCTACCGCGAGGACGAGATGATCAAAAAGCTCGCTGCCGCCGGCTTCAGCGCCACACGCGCGCCGCGCAACATCGGGCACAATCCGTGGCGGATGACATTCGTGGCGCACCACTGATCAAAGGTTGCAGAAAAAATTAGGGTTAACCAAAAGTAAACGTAGCGGCCGCGGAAATAATCAGCAATGATCCACTCGGCCCGGTGGCGGAAGCTTCGACGCGGCAGTGGTGCAACACTGTTTATCCTGGTTCAAATCCAGGCCGGGCCTCCAGCCTTCGCTGCTGACGCAGCTTCGGCTCGGCAAGCCTTCTTGTAGCGAAGGCTGCCGCGGCGTAGCCCGCAGGGCGAAGCCGGGCCATCGGCAAGACACTCTCCCCCCACCTGAGCACCCCCAACCGGGCATAGGTCGAATGAGGAATTTCCCCCAGAATCGCGGTTGATCGGGCGCTTTTGGGGGTTTCGCGGGTGCGGAAACTGGTCTAAAGACCACCCGCGCGCGAGGGATCGCGCTTCCGGCGCTACAAAATAGCGCATGGCTCGAGGGACGCGCGGAAAGCGCGCCCTTTTTTTGTGCCCAAATTCCAGTCCGCGAGAGCTGATGCCCAAAAGAACCGACATCTCCACCATCCTGATCATCGGCGCCGGTCCCATCGTGATCGGCCAGGCCTGCGAATTCGACTATTCCGGCACGCAGGCCTGCAAGACGCTGAAGGAAGAGGGCTATCGGATCGTCCTGGTCAATTCGAACCCGGCCACGATCATGACCGACCCGGAGCTGGCGGACGCGACCTATATCGAGCCGATCACGCCCGAAATCGTCGCCAAGATCATCGAAAAGGAACGCTACGTCCTGCCCGGCGGCTTCGCGCTGCTGCCGACCATGGGCGGCCAGACCGCGCTGAACTGCGCGCTGTCGCTGCGCAAGCAGGGCACGCTGGAGAAGTTCGACGTCGAGATGATCGGCGCCACGGCGGACGCGATCGACAAGGCGGAAGACCGCCAGTTGTTCCGCGACGCCATGGAGAAGATCGGGCTGCAGACGCCGCGGTCGCGGCTCGCCAACGCCTCGGCGCTGAAGAAGTCCGACCGCGACAAATACCTCGCCGACCAGGCCAAGCTGTCCGGCGCCGAGCTCGAAGCCTTCGAGCGCAAGTGGGAAGCCGGCGAGAACGAGCGGCGCAAGCGCTACCAGCAGCAGGCCCTGGCCGAAGCACTGATGGCGCTGTCCGACATCGGCCTGCCCGCGATCATCCGCCCCTCCTTCACGCTCGGCGGCACCGGCGGCGGCATCGCCTACAACAAGGAAGAGTATCTCGACATCATCGAGCGCGGCCTCGATGCCTCGCCGACCAACGAGGTGCTGATCGAGGAATCCGTTCTCGGCTGGAAAGAGTTCGAGATGGAGGTGGTGCGCGACAAGAAGGACAATTGCATCATCATCTGCTCGATCGAGAACGTCGATCCGATGGGCGTGCACACCGGCGATTCCATCACGGTGGCGCCGGCGCTGACGCTGACCGACAAGGAATACCAGATCATGCGCGACGCATCGATTGCGGTGCTGCGCGAGATCGGCGTCGAGACCGGCGGCTCCAACGTGCAGTTCGGCATCAGTCCGGACGACGGCCGCATGGTCGTGATCGAGATGAATCCGCGAGTTTCTCGTTCTTCGGCGCTGGCCTCCAAGGCCACCGGCTTCCCGATCGCCAAGGTCGCAGCCAAGCTCGCGATCGGCTTCACCCTCGACGAGATCGCCAACGACATCACCGGCGGCGCGACGCCGGCCTCGTTCGAGCCGACGATCGACTACGTCGTCACCAAGATTCCGCGTTTCGCGTTCGAGAAGTTCCCCGGCGCCTCCTCCACGCTGACGACCTCGATGAAGTCGGTCGGCGAGGTGATGGCGATCGGCCGCACCTTCCAGGAGAGCCTGCAGAAGGCGCTGCGCGGGCTCGAGACCGGGCTGACCGGCCTCGACGAAATCGACATCGAAGGCCTCGGCCGTAGCGACGACAAGAACGCGATCCGCGCGGCGCTCGGCACGCCGACGCCGAACCGACTGCTGCAAGTCGCGCAGGCGATGCGGCTCGGCTGGTCGAACGAGGAGATCTTCAATTCCTGCAAGATCGATCCCTGGTTCCTCGCCGAACTGCGCAGCATCGTCGAGATGGAAGACAAGGTCCGCAGCAGCGGCCTGCCGTCGAATGCATTCTCGATGCGCATGCTGAAGGCGATGGGCTTCTCGGATGCCCGGCTTGCCGTGCTGACGGAAACCACCGAGGCCGACGTCACCGCCAGGCGCCATGCGCTCGGGGTGCGCCCGGTGTTCAAGCGCATCGACACCTGCGCGGCCGAGTTCGCCTCGCCCACCGCCTACATGTATTCGACCTATGAGCGGCCGTTCGCGGGCGAGCTTGCCGACGAGAGCGCGCCGTCGGACCGCAAGAAGGTGATCATCCTCGGCGGCGGACCGAACCGCATCGGCCAGGGCATCGAGTTCGACTATTGCTGCTGCCACGCCTGCTTTGCGCTGGAAGACGCCGGCTACGAGACCATCATGGTGAACTGCAATCCGGAGACGGTGTCGACCGACTACGACACCGCCGACCGGCTGTATTTCGAGCCGCTCACCGCCGAAGACGTGCTCGAGATCATCACGACCGAGCGCACCAACGGCACGCTGCACGGCGTCATCGTGCAGTTCGGCGGCCAGACCCCGCTGAAGCTTGCCCGCGCGCTCGAAGCCGCCGAAGTGCCGATCCTCGGCACCTCGCCTGACGCGATCGACCTAGCCGAGGACCGCGACCGCTTCAAGCGCGTGCTCGACAAGCTCCGTCTCAAGCAGCCGAAGAACGGCATCGCCTATTCGGTCGAGCAGGCCCGCCTGGTCGCCGCCGATCTCGATCTGCCGCTGGTGGTGCGTCCGTCCTACGTGCTCGGCGGCCGCGCGATGCAGATCATCCGCGAGGAGACCCAGCTCAACGACTATCTGCTTGGAACGCTGCCTGAGCTGGTGCCCGCCGACGTCAAGGCGCGCTACCCGAACGACAAGACCGGGCAGATCAACACCGTGCTCGGCAAGAATCCGCTGCTGTTCGACCGTTATCTGTCGGATGCGACCGAAGTCGACGTCGACTGCCTCTGCGACGGCAAGGATACCTTCATCGTCGGCATCATGGAGCACATCGAGGAAGCCGGCATTCACTCAGGCGACTCCGCCTGCTCGCTGCCGCCGCATTCGCTCGACGCCAACACCATCGAGGAGCTGGAGCGGCAGACCCGCGAGCTCGCGCTCGGCCTCGACGTGGTCGGCCTGATGAACGTGCAATACGCCATCAAGGACGGCGAGATCTACGTGCTCGAGGTCAACCCGCGTGCATCCCGCACCGTGCCGTTCGTCGCCAAGGTGATCGGCACGCCGGTCGCCAAGATCGCGGCGCGGATCATGGCCGGCGAGAAGCTCGCCGACTTCAAGCTGAGGAAGAAGAAGCTCGGCCATGTCGGCGTGAAGGAATCGGTGTTCCCGTTCGCACGCTTCCCCGGCGTCGACACCGTGCTCGGACCGGAGATGCGTTCGACCGGCGAAGTGATGGGCATCGATCGCTCGTTCGAGGTCGCGTTCGCGAAGAGCCAGCTCGGCGGCGGCACGCGCGTGCCGCGGCAGGGCACGGTGTTCGTCTCGGTGCGCGGCGACGACAAGATGCGCATCGCGGATGCGGTGCGGCTGTTGCACTCGCTCGGTTTCAAGG
>NZ_JASGSR010000010.1:0-118586 GCF_040446015.1 Bradyrhizobium sp. INPA03-11B | reverse complement strand
CGCCTATTACAATGGCGGCCGCGCGCCGGTCCCGCCGGAGCTCGAGGTCGCGATCAAGGACTCGCGCGCCTCTGAAGATATCGAGGTCAGGCGCAAGGCGTTCGCAACCGTGCAGCGGCTGGTGATGGAGAATGCCTTCGTGGTGCCGCTGGCGTTCCAATTCGAGCTGGTCGCCATGAACAAGAAGGTGCAGGGCTATCGGCCCAATCTGCTCGGCAAGCCGAAATACGACGACGTCTGGCTCGAGGGTTAGGCAATGGCGCGACGGTCACCGGTCAAGGTCATCGGCAGCCGCCTTGTGCAGGCGCTGCCCGTGATCCTGCTTGCGACCTTCATGGTGTTCGCACTGCTCAAGCTGGTGCCCGGCGACATCGCGGTCACGCTCGCCGGCGACAACGCGACCGATGCGCGGATCACCGAGATCAGGCAGATCTACGGCCTCGACCGGCCGTTCCTGGTGCAGTATGGCGCCTGGCTCGGCCATGTCGTGCAGGGCGATCTCTCGCAATCGCTCTTGACCGGCGAGAAGGTCGCGGACTCGATCGGCCGTGCCTTCCCGAACACGCTGCTGATCGTCGTGATCGCGCTGGTGCTGGCGCTCATCACGGGCATTCCGATGGGCGTGATGGCCGCGGTCAAGCCGAACGGCTGGGTCGATAAGCTGATCAGCATGATCGCCTCGCTCGGCGTTGCGGTGCCCGGCTTCTGGCTGGCGATGATCCTGGTGGCGGAGTTCTCGCTGAAGCTGAACTGGCTGCCGGCGACCGGCGCGAAATCCTTCAGCGTCTCGCCGATTGACGCGGTCCGGCACGCGCTGCTGCCTGCCATCGCGATCGCGGCCTATGGCATGGCCGAGGTGGCGCGCCAGCTGCGCGGCGCGCTGCTGGAGGTGCTGTCGTCGCAATATGTCCGCACGCTGCACGCCAAGGGCCTCTCCATGTCCCGGATCCTGTGGCAGCACGGCCTGAAGAATGTCAGCGTCAATCTGCTCACAATCATCAGCCTGCTGGTGAACCGCATGCTGGCGGCGACCGTGGTGATCGAGGCGGTGTTTGCCATTCCCGGCCTCGGTAGCCTGATCGTGCGCGGCGCGATCCAGCGCGATTTCCCGATCGTGCAGGGCGTCGTCTTCACCATGGTGGTGGTTGTGATCGCGGTGAATCTGATCACCGATCTGCTGTGTGCCGCGGTCGATCCGAGGATCGAGCAATGACCGACACGGCGCTCGCGTCCCTGAAAGCGCCGGCCCGGCCGACCCGGCTGCGTCGTTTGCTACGCTGGCTCGCCGGGGACCTGCGTGCCGCGCTGTCGATCCTGGTGCTATTGGTGCTGGTCATCGTCGCGATCGGCGCGCCCTGGATCGCGCCCTATGCGCCGACCGCACAGGACGTCAACAACATGCTGGCGCCGCCGGGGCCCTCGCACCTGCTCGGCACCGACGATCTCGGCCGCGATGTCTTCTCCCGGCTGATCTATGGCGCGCCGGCGACTGTTTACGCCAGCCTGCTCGCGGTCGGTGTCGCGGTCCTGATCGGGCTGCCGGTCGGCCTGATCGCCGGCTATTTCGGTGGCTGGATCGACGACGTCATCAGCCGCATCATCGACACCTTCCTGTCGTTCCCCGCCATCGTGCTGGCGATCGCGGTCACCGGCGCGCTCGGCATCGGGCTCACCAACGGCATGATCGCGATCGGCATCACGATGTTTCCGGCGCTGGCGCGCATCGTCCGCGCCCGCACGCTGATCGTGCGGCAGGAGCTCTATGTCGACGCGTCCAGGGGTTTTGGTGCGCCGACCTTGCACATCCTCTGGCGCCACGTGCTGCCGAACACGCTGCAGCCGGTCATTGTGCAGGTGACGCTGCTGCTTGCGGCGGCGCTTTTGGCCGAAGCCAGCCTGTCGTTCCTCGGCCTCGGCATCCAGCCGCCGGACCCGAGCTGGGGCGCCATGCTGGCGCGCGCCTATCAATATATGGAAATTGCCCCGGAGCAGATGTATGCGCCGGGCCTTGCCATTCTCGTCGTCTCCCTGGCGTTCAACGCCCTCGGAGAATCCTTGCGTGTCGTGCTCGATCCGACCATGAAGGATCGTTAGAAGTTACCTCGCCCCGCTTGCGGGGCGAGGTGAAGAAAAACATCACTCGCCCGAGAGTCTCACGGAACCGTCCATGTCGTTCAAGAAATTGCTGATTGCCAACCGCGGTGAGATCGCGATCCGGATTGCCCGTGCCGCCGCCGAGAGCGGCCTTGCCACGGTCGCGATCTATCCGGCCGATGATGCAGCCTCGCTGCATGTCCGCTCCGCCGATGAGGCGCGCGAGATCCCCGGCCACGGCGCGCGGGCCTACCTCGACATCGAGGCGGTGATTGCGGCGGCGAAGGCCGCGGGCTGCGATGGGCTGCATCCGGGCTACGGCTTCCTCAGCGAGAACACCCAGCTGGCGCGGCGCTGTGCCGAGGAGAAGATCGTCTTCGTCGGTCCGTCCCCGGAAGCGCTGGATCTGTTCGGCGACAAGGCCAAGGCGAAGGCGCTGGCGAAAAAGTGCGGCGTGCCGATCATTGCCGGTACTTCGGGCGCGACGTCGCTTGAGGAGACAAAAGCCTTCTTCGCCTCGCTCGGCGCCAATGCCGCCGTGATGATCAAGGCGATCGCCGGCGGCGGTGGCCGCGGCATGCGCGTGGTCGAGGACGCCGCGAAGCTCGACGAGGCCTATGCGCGCTGCCAGTCCGAGGCCAAGGCGGCGTTCGGCAGCGATGCTGTTTATGTCGAGAGGCTGATTCGCAAGGCGCGCCATATCGAGGTGCAGATCATCGGCGACCGCCACGGCGCGATCAGCCATCTCTGGGAACGCGAATGCACCATCCAGCGCCGCAACCAGAAGCTCATCGAGGTGGCGCCGAGCCCGTCATTGAGCGAGAGCCTGCGCGCGCGCATCATCGAGGCGGCCAAACAACTCGCGACCGCCGCGCGCTACGACAATCTCGGCACCTTCGAATTCCTGGTCGACGACGAGGCCGGAGATGGCGAGGGCGCTTTCGCCTTCATCGAGGCCAATCCGCGGCTCCAGGTCGAGCATACCGTCACCGAGGCGGTGCTGGGTGTCGACCTCGTGCGCTCGCAGCTCGCCGTCGCCGCCGGCGCCACGCTGGCCTCGCTCGGGCTGGCGCAAGCCTCTGTGCCGCCGCCGCGCGGCTATGCGATGCAGCTCCGCGTCAACATGGAGGTGATGGACGAGAAGGGGGTGACGAAGCCGACCGGTGGCACGCTCAGCGTGTTCGACCTGCCGTCCGGCCCCGGCGTCCGCGTCGATACGTTCGGCTATTCCGGCTACCGGACCAGTGCAGCGTTCGACTCGCTGCTGGCAAAAGTTATCGTGCATTCGCCGAGCCCGAAATGGACCGACGTGGTACACAAGGCATCGCGCACCCTGCGCGAATTCCGGATCGGCGGCGTCGCCACTAACATCCCGCTGCTCGGCGCGATCCTGGCGCATCAGAGCTTTGGCCGGAACAAGATCAGCACCAATTTCATCGATACCCATGTGGCGGCGCTGGTCGGCGCCGCGAATGAGCATGCTGCGCCGCTGCTCGAGGTGAGCGAGGCGGCCACGACCAAGGCCGTCACCGCCGAAGCCGCTCCCGAAGGCTCGCTCCCGGTCCCGGCGCCGTTGCAGGGCACGATCGTGGCGATCGAGGTCGCGGAGGGCGATCTGGTCCGTCCCGGCCAGCAGATCGCGGTGCTGGAATCGATGAAGATGGAGCATCTCGTCACAGCGCCGCATGGCGGCCGGGTGACGAAGATCGCGGGCGGCATCGGCGTCACCCTGATGCATGGCGAGCCGATCCTGTTCCTCGAACCTGCCGAGGTCGACGGCCATGCCGCGGAAGAAGCGGCCGCGATCGACCTCGATCATATCCGCCCCGACCTCGCCGAGCTGATCGCGCGCAAGGCGATCACGCTGGACGAGAACCGTCCCGCCTCGGTGGAGCGGCGCCGCAAGACCAACCAGCGCACCGCGCGCGAGAATATCGCGCAGCTGGTCGATGAGGGCTCGTTCGTCGAATACGGCTCGCTCGCGATCGCCGCGCAACGCCGTCGCCGCAAGGTCGAGGACCTGATCAAGAACACGCCGGCCGACGGCCTGATCGCGGGCGTCGCCACCGTCAATGCCCTGGATTTCGGCGCCGACGGCGCACGCTGCATGGTGATCTCCTACGACTACACCGTGCTCGCCGGCACGCAAGGCCATATGAACCACAAGAAGATCGACCGCATGCTCGGCCTTGCCGAGCAGTGGCGCATGCCGCTGGTGTTCTATGCCGAGGGCGGCGGCGGACGTCCCGGCGATACCGACCGGCTCGGCATGACCGGCCTCGACGGGCCGTCCTTCGTGCAGTTCGCAAAACTCTCCGGGCTCGTGCCCGTGGTCGGCGTGGTCTCGGGGTATTGCTTCGCCGGCAATGCCGCGATGCTCGGCGTCTGCGACGTCATCATCGCAACCAAAAATGCCTCGATCGGCATGGGCGGCCCCGCGATGATCGAGGGCGGCGGGCTCGGTATCTACCATCCGGCCGAGGTCGGCCCGGTCTCATTCCAGTCGCCGAACGGCGTGATCGACATCCTGGTCGAGGACGAGGAAGAGGCGACGACGGTGGCGCAGAAATACCTGTCCTATTTCCAGGGCGCGGTGCAGGACTGGAAGGCGCCGGACCAGCGGCTGCTGCGCCGCGCGATCCCGGAAAATCGCCTGCGGGTCTACGACATCCGCAACGTGATCGACCTGATCGCCGACGAAGGCTCGGTGCTGGAGATCCGCAGGGATTTCGGCGTCGGCATGATCACGGCCTTCATCCGTATCGAAGGCAAGCCGTTCGGCCTGATCGCCAACAATCCGAAGCATCTCGGCGGCGCGATCGATGCGCCCGCCGGTGACAAGGCCGCGCGCTTCATGCAGCTGTGCGATGCGTTCGACATCCCGATCGTCTCGCTGTGCGACACGCCGGGATTCATGGTCGGCCCCGAGGCCGAGAAGACCGCAATCGTTCGCCACGTCGCGCGGATGTTCGTCACCGGCGCCAGCATCACGGTGCCGCTGTTCGGCATCGTGCTGCGCAAGGGCTACGGTCTCGGCGCGCAGTCGATGATCGGCGGCGGCTTCCACGCCTCGTTCTTCACGGTGGCATGGCCGACCGGCGAATTCGGCGGCATGGGCCTCGAGGGCTATGTCCGCCTCGGCTTCCGCAAGGAGATGGAAGCGATCGCCGATCCGGTCGAGCGCGAGAAGTATTTCCAGACCAAGGTCGCCGAGCTTTACGCCAACGGCAAGGCAGTCTCGATCGCCTCGGTGCTGGAGATCGACGAGGTGATCGACCCCGCCGACACCAGGCACTGGATCATGGCCGGCCTCCGCTCGGCGCCGAAGGTAGAGCCGCGAACGACGCGGAAGCGTCCGTGTATTGATGCGTGGTGAGTCTGTGTAGGCGTATACTCGCGTAACAAACTCGGTGTCGTCCCGGCGAAGGCCGGGACCCATAACCACCAATGGTGCTTGTTGCGCGATGCCGGAACGACGAGTCCCATCAACAACATCTGCTGCGGCGTATGGGTCCCGGCTTTCGCCGGGACGACGGCGGAGCGTGGGCGAGCGCCTCGCGTCACTGAGACAGTTCAGCCGAGCTTCAACTCCGCATACCCCTGCGCCGCCACCGCATCGCACCGCGCGCGATAGGCCGGCGCGCTGCCGCTGTAGCGGGCGACGATGCGCCTTTGCTTGCCTTCGACGTTGCCGTTGATGCCGGTCATCCAGGAATCGACCTCGTTGGAGAGCAGGCCGACGCCGAGCACCTTGACGTGATCGGTCCAGCCGGCGGTGCCTTCGGGCGTGGCGTCGAGGAAGGTCAGGCCTTTATCCTTGGAGAAGCGGAGCAGGCCGGTGACCCAGTCAACGCTGTATTCGATGCTGCGCGGGATGTTGCCGAGCGCGGTGTGCGGGCCCATCAGCATCATCATGTTGGGGAAGCCGTCGACCATCAGCCCGAGATAGGTTTCCGGCCCGTGCGTCCACTTCTCCTTCAGCCGCGCGCCACCGGCACCGCGGATATCGATCTTGTCAAAACTGCCGGTGATGGCATCGAAGCCGGTGGCGTAGATGATGATGTCGAAGCCGTAGTCCTTGTCGGTGGTGCGGATGCCCTCGGGCGTGATCCGCTCGATCGGCGTTTCCTTGATATCGACCAGCTCGACATTGTCGCGGTTATAGACCTCGTAATAGAAGGTTTCGAGCGGGAGCCGCCGCGTGCCAAAACCGTGGTTCTTCGGAATCAGCTTCTCGGCCACCGCCTGGTTCTTCACGCGCGCGCGGATCTTGCGCGCGACGAAATCGCTGATCGTGGCATTGGCCGCGCGATCAATCAGGATATCCTTGAAATTGCCCTGCCAGATGCCGAAGCCGCGTTCGCCGTAGAGCTTCTCGTAGAACGCCTCACGCACCTCGTCGCTGACCTCGAACGCGCCGCGCGGATCTGGCGTATGCACGAAGCAGGCGAAGGTCTCCTTGCAGCGCGCGAAGATCTCGCCATAGCCGGCCTTGATCTTGCCTTGCGTCTCCGCGTCGATCTTGCCGTTGCGCAGCGGGGCGGCCCAGTTGGCGGTGCGCTGGAACACGGTGAGGTGGCCGACCTCGCCGGCAATGGTCTGGATGGTCTGGATGCCCGTGGCGCCGGTACCGATCACGGCGACGCGCTTGCCGGTGAAATCCACCTTCTCCTTCGGCCAGCGCGCGGTGTGAAACGATTGCCCCTTGAAATCGTCGCGGCCCTCGACGCGCGGCAGGGTCGGCGTCGACAAGGGACCAATCGCGGTGATCAGGAAGCGGCAGCTATGCTGCGCGCCGCTTTCCAGCGTGATCCGCCAGCTCCGCGTCTCGTCCTGGTAGATCGCTGACGTGACGCGGCTCTCGAACTGGATGTCGCGGCGCAGCTCGAACTTGTCGGCGACGTAGTTGCAGTAGCGCAGGGTTTCGGGCTGGCCGGCAAAATGCTCCGACCATTCCCATTCCTCGAGCAGCTCCTTCGAAAACGAGTAGCCGTAGGAATAGCTTTCGGAATCGAAGCGCGCGCCGGGATAGCGGTTCCAGTACCAGGTGCCGCCCACACCGGTGCCGGCCTCGAACACGCGCGCCGAAAGGCCGAGTTCGCGCAGCCGGTAGAGCTGGTACATGCCGGAGAGGCCGGCGCCGATGATGATGACGTCGTAGTCCAGCGCAGCCGTCTCGGGGCTGTTGTCCTGGCGCGATGCGGCCACCTGTCGTCGCTCCCTGTGGGTTGATTGCCGGCAAGGCTAACCGGTCTCGCCACGGTCGACAAACATCGAAGTGCGGGGCAGCCATCGCGATTTGCCGGGGGCTGCCTGCCTGCGCGCATTCCGCGCGGCGGACTGTCCGCCCCGCGGCTTTACTCGGCCGCGGGATACCCGCTATCGTCGGGGCGACAAGGCGATCGCCCGGCAAGCGGCGACGGAACCAGCGGGAGTGAGGCGATGGGAGAGGCGCTGCGCAGGCCGACGTCGACCGATGTCAGCAACCCCCGGCTCTATCAGGACGACACCTGGCGGCCGCTGTTCGCACAGCTCCGCCGCGACGATCCCGTGCATTATTGCGAGGCATCGCCCTACGGCCCGTATTGGTCGGTGACGCGCTACGACGACATCTTCGCCGTCGAGCTCGATCACCAGAACTATTCCTCGGCTTCCGAGCTCGGCGGTATCCAGGTCGCTGACCAGCCGAAGGGGCAGGAGCGGCCGAGCTTCATCCGCATGGACCCGCCCGGCCACACCGCGCAGCGCCGCACGGTGGCGCCGATCGTGGCGCCGTCGAACCTTGCCAATTTCGATGCCTTGATCCGTAAGCGCACCGCCACCGTGCTCGACGCGCTGCCGCGCAACGAGACCTTCGATTGGGCCGAGCGGGTCTCGGTCGACCTCACCAACATGATGCTGGCGACGCTGTTCGATTTTCCCTCTGAAGACCGCGCCAAGCTGACCTGGTGGTCGGACGTCGCGATCGCCAACGTCGAGTCATCAGACGCGGTGGTGCATTCGGAGGCCGAACGCACCGCCGAGCTGATCAAGATGGGAGAATATTTCCGCAAACTCTGGGACGCGCGGGTCGATGCGCCTCCGACCTTCGACCTGATCTCGATGCTGGCGCATTCGCCGGCGACGCGGAATCTGGATGCGCGCGAGTTCATCGGCACGATCGGGCTCTTGATCGTCGGCGGCAACGACACCACGCGCAACTCGATGTCGGCCGGGCTGATGGCGCTGTGTGAGAACCCAGAGCAGTTCGAGCTGGTCCGCGGAAGGCCGGAGCTGATCCCGAACCTGGTGTCCGAGACCATCCGTTACCACACGCCGGTGCTGCACATGCGCCGCACCGCGCGCAACGATGTCGAGCTCGCCGGCCGGCAGATCAAAAAGGGCGATAAGGTCGTGATGTGGTACATCTCCGGCAACCGCGACGAGGACAAGATCGAGCACGCCGACGAATTCATCATCGACCGCGCCAAGCCGCGCCAGCATCTCGCCTTCGGCGCCGGCGTCCACCGCTGCGTCGGCGACCGCCTCGCCGAGCAGCAACTCCGCATCCTCTGGGAGGAGGTTCTGGCGCGTGATCTGCGTTTTGAGCTGATGGGCCCGCCGCAAAGGCTCTATTCCAATTTCATCCGCGGTATACGAAGCTTGCCGGTGAGAATCGTGAATTGAGCCGCATCACCAGCCGTCATTGCGAGCGAAGCGAAGCAATCCATCGTGCGTCATGCGCGGAAGCGTGGATTGCTTCGTCGCTCCGCTCCTCGCAATGACGAAGGAGAGCTAGCAGGAAACAAGAATGAAGAACGATCCCGTTGACGTCCTGATCATCGGCGCCGGCGCCTCCGGCGCGGCGGTGGCCTGGAGCCTCGCCGATACCAAGATGCATATCCTCTGCCTCGACCAGGGCGGCTGGATGAATCCTGCCGAATATCCGAGCACCGGGCGCGACTGGGAGGCGAAGTTCTACGGCGAGTGGGCGACCAGCCCCAACGTTCGCCGCCGGCCCGAAGATTACCCGATCAATGACGACAATTCGCCGATCAAGGTCGTCAACTTCAACGCTGTCGGCGGCTCGACCGTGATGTACACCGCGCACTGGCCGCGGCTGCATCCGTCCGATTTCAAGGTGAAGACGCTCGACGGCGTCGCCGACGACTGGCCGGTCGATTACGACGCGCTGACGCCGTTCTTCGAGGAGAACGATCGCATGATGGGCGTCTCGGGCCTGTCGGGCGACCCGCTGTCGCCGCTGTCGCATCCGCCGATGCCGCCGCAGCCGCTCGGGCTATCCGGCCCGCTGCTCGGCAAGGCCCTGAACAAGCTCGGCTGGCACTGGTGGCCGTCGGACACGACAGTGGCGACGATGGATTACGAGGGCAGGGCGCGCTGCATCAATCTCGGCCACTGCACGCCGGCCTGCGCGCAGGGCGCCAAGGCCTCGACCGACATCACCTATTGGCCGCACGCCATCCGCGCCGGGGTCGAGCTGAAAACCCATTGCCGGGTGCGCGAGATCCTGACCAACGAGCACGGCATGGCTTCCGGCGTCGTCTATTACGACAAGGATGGCGTCGAGCAATTCCAGCCGGCCGAGGTCGTGATCATCGCCTGCAACGGCGTCGGCACGCCGCGGCTGCTGCTCAATTCGGTGTCGGCAAAATTCCCCAACGGCCTCGCCAATTCGTCCGGCCTGGTCGGCAAGAATTTGATGTTCCACCCCTATGCGCAGATCTACGGTTTCGTGAAGGAGCCGACCGATAGCAACCGCGCGCCGCCGACCTGCCTGTGGAGCAAGGAGTTCTACGACACCGATCTGTCGCGCGGTTTCGTTCGCGGTTACGGCATCCAGTTCGGCCGCGGCGCCGGGCCGGTGTTCGAGGCGGTCGCGAGCGAGCAGAAGGGCATTCTACCCTGGGGCAAAGATCATCACCGCGTGTTCCGCAGGCTCAACGGGCATCGCCTTGCGGTCTCCGCGATCTGCGAGGACCTGCCCGAGGAGCACAACCGCGTCACGCTCGATCCCGTGCTGAAGGACAGCCACGGCATTCCCGCACCGAAGATCGACTACACGATCTCAGCCAACAGCCGGAAGATGATGGACCATGCGCTGGCGCGCGGCCGCGAGGTCCTCGATGCGGCGGGCGCCACCGACATCTGCATCAACGATCCGATTCCCTGGGGCGGCTGGCACCTGCTGGGTACCGCGCGGATGGGCACCGATCCAGCGCGCTCCGTGGTCAACGAATGGGGCCGCTCGCACGACGTGAAGAACCTGTTCATCGTCGACGGCAGCATCTTCGTCACCTCGGGCGGCGTGAATCCGACCTCCACCATCCAGGCCCTTGCGCTCTACATCGCCGACCAGATGAAGCAGCGCCTCGCCAATCTGTTCGATTGAGACCGTCCATGTCCGATGCAAAACAACTGACCGCAGCCCAGCGCGCCGATCTCCGCACCGTCGCCGCGATGATCGTTCCCGAAAGCGACGAGTACAAGGTGCCTGGCGCGGACGATGCCGCGATCCAGGCCGACATGCTGGCAACGCTCGGCCGCGACACCGCGCTGGTCGCGCAGGCGCTGGATCATCTGGCAAGGCTTGCGGGCAAGCCGCTCGCCGAGCTCGACGAAGCCAAGCGCGACGCGGTGGCGCAGGAGTTTCGTAAGCTTGGCGGCGCTGCCGCGGCGACGCTCGTCCGCGTGGTGCTGCAATGCTACTACCGCGACGACCGCGTGCTGCGCTCGCTCGGGCTCGAGCTGCGCGCGCCGTTCCCGAAGGGCCATGTGCTGCCGGACGGCGACTGGTCGCTGCTCGATCCGGTCAAAGCGCGCGGCGGCACGCTGCGGCGGGCGCCCCAGGGCTGATGAGATTGGGCTGACCTCCACCGACAGCGGTGCTTCACCTCTCCCTTGGGAGAGGTCGATTTACGCAGCAAATCGGGTGAGGGATTACGGTCTATCGAGAGGGCAAGAGCCCTCACCCGGATTGCTTCGCAATCCGACCTCTCCCAATGGGGAGAGGTGAAGCAAGCGCGCGGCCGAGCGGCTTCGATCCTAGACTTATCTTGCCCTAGCCAGCCGGGCAGGTGCCGGGCGTAACCACTTGCGGCAGCGGGAGCCGGTCACCATCTGAGCAGACCAAAGGACTCTCGCCATGCTGGATTTTACCTCAGATGCCGCCGATGACACGACGTCACCGCGAACGGCTGATGCTGCCCAAGCGGATGCCCAAGCCGCATCTCACGTTGATGACCGGGCTTTGCTGGATGCCTATTCCAATGCCGTGATCGACGTCACCGACCGCGTCGGCCCGGCTGTGGTCCGCGTCGAGACCGGGCCGAAGGTGCGTAATGCGCGCGAGCGCGGTGGGCTCGGCTCGGGCATCGTGATCTCGCCCGACGGCTTCGTCCTGACCAACAGCCATGTGGTCGGCTCGTCCAAGGAGATCCGCCTGCGCGACACCGAGGGCTTCGTCACCGACGCTCATGTGCTCGGCGTCGATCCCGACACCGACCTCGCGCTGCTGCGGGCCGATGGCGCGCGCGATCTGCCCTATGCCTCGCTCGGCAACTCGAAGACGTTGCGGCGCGGCCAACTCGTGGTCGCGATCGGCAATCCGCTCGGTTTCGAATCGACGGTCACCGCCGGCGTGGTGTCGGCGCTCGGCCGCTCGATCCGCTCGGTCAGCGGGCGGACCATCGAGGACGTGATCCAGACCGATGCCGCGCTCAATCCCGGCAATTCCGGCGGCCCGCTGGTGTCGTCGAAGGGCGAGGTGATCGGGATCAATACCGCGATCATCAACGGCGCGCAGGGCATCTGCTTTGCGGTCGCCAGCAACACCGCGCAGTTCGTGCTGTCGGAGATCATCCGCCACGGCTATGTCCGCCGCGCCTATATCGGCGTCGCGGGCCAGACCGCGCCGGTGCCGCGGCGCCATGCGGTGCTCGCCGGCGTCGAGAACAAGATGGGCGCGCTGTTGATGCAGATCGAGCCGGACAGCCCGGCCGCGCGCGCCAGCCTGCTGCCGGGCGACGTCGTGATCCGGCTTGACGGCCTCGAGATCAACGGTGTCGACGACCTGATCCGCGCGCTCGATCACAGCCGGATCGACCGCACTCTGTCGATGGATGTGCTCCGCCTCGGCCGCCTGCGCGCGATCGAGATCCACCCGATCGGAAGGAAGCCAGCGAAGCAGTAAGCACGGTGCGATCCACGGAACTCTCCTGACCCTTTCCCGAGGTGGGAGAGGGTGGCTTGCCAGCCCCCGAGGGGGTAGAGGTGTGGCGTAAGCGTTTTTTTTTGCTACGCGATTCGTGTGGACCGACTACACCAGGGCGTGTACTCATAACGTGCAAAATGTCGGGTCTTGGAGGCGAAGCGGAAATTTGTGCTCGTGCTGAGCTTCACCGGTTGTGACTCGAACCGGTCATTCAAGAAGCGGTACCCCAGACAGACTGTCTCGCCTGGGGAATCATGCAGCGCTAGGCGAACTGGGGTGCCGGTCATGGACCTCGGCGATTGGCTGCGGAGGCTTGGCCTCGCACGATACGAGGCGGCGTTCCGTGAGAATGAGATCGACGACACTGTCCTGCCGAGCTTGACGGCGGAGGACTTGAAGGACCTCGGCGTCGGATTGGTCGGACATCGCCGTAAGCTGCTCGACGCCATTGCCGCCTTGCGCGCTGAAGCGGGCGCACCAACGCCGCTATCCGACGCTCCTGTGGCAACCAACAAAGCCGCCAAGAATACTGCCGAGCGCCGCCAGGTTACCGTGATGTTCTCGGACCTTGTCGGTTCAACGTCACTGTCCACGCGTATGGACCCAGAGGATCTGCGCGAGATCATTTCGGCGTATCAAACGTGCGTCGCCGATGCCGTGCGCCGCTTCGGGGGCTTCGTCGCGAAGTACATGGGCGACGGCGTGCTCATTTATTTCGGCTATCCGCAGGCGCACGAGGACGACGCTGAGCGCGCCGTGCGCGCAGGATTGGAAGCGATTGCTGCAGTTGGCGCGCTCAGATTGTCCGTTCCGCTGCAAACCCGCGTCGGTATCGCGACCGGACTGGTGGTCGTTGGCGATCTCATCGGATCAGGGGAAGCGCAGGAGCGCGGCATCATTGGCGAAACACCTAACCTTGCCGCGCGCCTGCAAGCCCTGGCTGAGCCGAACGCCGTTGTCATTGCTGAGAGCACGCGAAGGCTCTTTGGCGATCTGTTTGAACTGAGGGACCTTGGACTGCGGGAACTCAAAGGTGTCCCGGGCCGCATCAAGGCTTGGGCGGCACTGCGCCCTTCTATAGTCGAGGGGCGCTTCGAGGCCCTGCACGCGGGCGGACTGACAGAACTCATCGGGCGCCAAGAAGAGCTCGGCCTACTACTAGGGCGCTGGTCGAAGGCAAAGGCCGGTCAGGGCCAAGTGGTGTTGCTTTCCGGCGAACCGGGCATTGGCAAGTCACGGCTCACGGCAGCGGTGATTGAACGACTTGCTTCCGAGCCGCACACGCGCTTGCGCTATTTCTGCTCACCGCAGCATACAGACAGCGCGCTTTACCCGATCATTAGCCAGATGGAGCGTGCGGCTGGGTTTGCGCATGAGGACCCAATGCAAGCAAGGCTCGACAAACTAGACGCCCTTTTGGCTCGGAGTTTTACGTCACCACAAGACGCCGCGCTGCTCGCTGAAATGCTTTCTTTAGCGAATGACGGACGTTATCCCAGCCTCAAATTAACTGCGCCGCAACGCCGACAGAATACGTTTGAGGCGTTAACCGCCCAACTCGATGCACTATCCAAGGCCAGTCCGGTCCTGATGATCTTCGAGGATGTGCATTGGATCGACCCGACGAGCCTTGAAGCAGTCAGTCGTACGATTGATCGCCTAAAAAACCTCCGGGTGCTGCTGATCATCACGTACCGACCCGAGTTCGACCCGCCGTGGACCGAAAAGCCCTATATCGCCGTCGTCCATCTGAACCGCCTCGGCCAGGACGAGAGCAAGGCCATAGTCGACCGGGTGTCCGGAGACGCGCTGCTTCCCGCGGGCATCAGACAGGACATTATCGAGCGCACTGATGGCATACCCCTGTTCGTCGAGGAGATGACCAAGGCGGTGCTGGAGGCAGGTGAGCAAGGTGCTGAGCGAACAGCTGCGAGTATTCTCTCGCCATCTGTCGCCGTCCCTCCGAGCCTTCATGCCTCGCTGATGGCGCGGCTTGATCGGCTCGGCTCACTCGCCAAAGAGGTGGCTCAGGTTGGCGCGGCCATCGGCCGGGAGTTCTCGTACGAACTGCTGCTGTCCGTAGCGCAGCGGAACTCAGCTGAGCTGAACGGAGCACTCGATCAGCTGGTATCCGCCGAACTGATCTTCCGGCGCGGATTGCCGCCAGACGCGGAATACACCTTTAAGCATGCCTTGGTGCAAGATGCCGCCTACAGCACGCTGCTGCGGGCACCCCGTCAGGAGCTGCATGCACGAATTGCCAGAGTGCTCGAACAGCTCTCTCCCGAGCATGGCAGCATCGATCCCGAGCTGTTGGCGCACCATTTCACAAAGGCCGGACAGGCCGAGATCGCTATCTCATACTGGTTGAAGGCCGGACGGCGTGCAGCGGAGCGCTCCGCCGACGAGGAGGCTGTGCGTCATCTCGGACGGGGCCGGGAGATGTTGATGACCCTGCCGGATTCGACTCAGAAAGACCGGCAGGAACTCGACTTCCAGCTCGCCTTGGGAACGCCTTTGGCTGCTCAGCACGGGTATGGCAACCCACTCGTCGGAGCTGCACGCGATCGTGCCATCGCCCTGTGTGAAAAATTAGGCGACACGCAGCGCCTGTTGCCGAGCCTCTACGGACAGTATGCCTATTGCATAGCGAGTGGCAGGATCGCCAAGGCACTAGAGTATTCGGAGCGCTGCCAAGCGCTGGCGGCGCACACCGGCGACCGCCTGGCGCGACTGATCGCGCACCGCGCCATGGGCGTTTCGTTGCTTGAAATTGGCGGGTTCGAGGCGGCGAGAGCACAGTTGGAAGAGATCCTTGCAATCGACAAGGACGAAATGGACCAGTCTCTTTCCGTGCTTTACGTTACGGATCCGCACGCGTCAGGTTTCGCCTATCTGGCACTGAGCCTGTGGGTCTTGGGATACCCCGACCAAGCGATCGCAGCACGCCAAAAGGCAATCAAGCATGCCCTGGACGCCAACCACGCGAATACCAGCGGCGTGGTTAGCATCTACGCTGGCGCACAGTTATCCGCATTGCTCGGCAAGATGGAAGACGTCAAGAGCTACGTTGAAGACTTGAACGCGCGACTCGGATCTCGGGTGCCACACTGGGCCATCAGCTGCGGTCAAATACTGAGGGGCTGGGCGATCGGGTACGCAGAGCAGCTGGAAGACGGCATTACGCTGATGAAACAGGGCATACATGCCGCCGAACAACAAGTTCGATTTCATTCACCACACTACCATTCTCTCCTTGCCATCCTGCAAGCACGCGCGGGAGATATGCAGGATAGCCTGAGCGCGATCAGAAGAGCCAAGGAGCTGATAGTCGAAACAGGCGAATATCTCTGGCACGCCGACGTACTCAGAATTGAGGGTGAACTCCGACTGCTTTTCGGAGCATCCGCAAAGGAAGCGGAAGCAAGCTTTACTCAAGCTCTCGAAGTCGCCCGCAAGCAGCGAGCAAAATCGTTCGAGCTGCGCGCCGCGATGAGCATGGCGCGGCTGTGGCGCGATCAAGGGAAGCGGGATAAGGCCCGAGAACTGCTCGCTCCGGCCTACAGCTGGTTTACCGAGGGCGTTGACACGTTGGACTTGAAGCAGGCCCAAGCCTTGCTGGCCGAGCTGGCGGAATGAGGCTGCGCGTGCGAGCATGGAAGTCAGGTATTGGCCCCTCTCGGACTTACGGCAAGGTCCGCTTTCGCGCTCCTGTCAGGGCCATAGCAGACATCGAACGCGCGTGATCCGAGCCGCCTCGATTGATGAGTACACGCCCTGGCTAGTGATAGCCGATTATCCCCACGTCTTCTGGACCCGCGTCGATCCACCGGAACACGACCCGCCATTGGTCATTGATACGGATCGCGTCTGAGAATTTCGAAATAATAGCGCGTCGCTCCGGTGCCTCATTGCTTCTGGCGCTGATTCAACATCGGCGCCAACCGGCTGTTCCTTATCAACGAGAGTGGCATCGGCTGACAGGGACAGCGTGACTTGTCGCTTTGTTCCCTCAGCCCGCGGACGCGGAAGTTCGCGGGAGGGACGGCTTGCGTTCGGGGAGCTTCTTCTTCGGGGGCGCCGGCAGCAGACCTTCCCTGATCGCTTGCTTGCGAGCGAGCTTGCGAGCCCGGCGAATAGCCTCGGACCTTTCGCGCGCCTTTCTCTCCGAAGGCTTCTCATAGGCACGACGCTGCTTCATTTCGCGGAAAACGCCTTCACGCTGCATTTTTTTCTTCAGAACACGAAGTGCCTGGTCGACATTGTTATCGCGGACTACGACCTGCATTAAATCTCCTCGCTGACTGCAAATTGGGACGATCCTGCGCGCAGCCAATTGCGCAGGAGTTCGTTGCGAATGGAAGAATGAGAGCGACCGCGCATTTCCTCGCCAGCCTCGAACGAGCAATTTTGCTCGTCACGGCGATGCGGTTCAGTGGAAAGGAAAGTGACCACTCCCGCGATAACAAGTCAAACGATAAAGACCTGAAGTCCCATTGGAACTGCCCTGAACGGAGCTGCAACGTGAGCTGAATCAAATTGTCCGCCTTCCTTGTAATATGGCCGTTATCGTGTATATTACCCTTATTCGATTAGCCGCTGTGCCTTGTTGAACGCGCCCGCGGGCTCCTTTTCCAAAGACATCGACGAAGTTGAAATCGCCGCGCGATTGTCGCGCGAAATGCGTTTGCGCGCTTTGGAGAAGAGAATGACGACAGGTACGGTTAAGTGGTTCAACGGCCAAAAGGGCTTCGGTTTCATCCAGCCGGACGACGGCGGCAACGATGTGTTCGTTCACATCAGTGCGGTCGAGCGCGCCGGCCTTTCGGGTCTCGCCGAGGGTCAGAAGGTCAATTACGAGCTCAAGACTGACAAGATGCGGGGCAAGGTCAGCGCCGAAAATCTCTCGCTGGCTTGATCTCGTCGCGCCGTTTCACGGATGTACTGAAGCGGCAATGCTGCCCGCTCGATCGCTGGATTGAGCGGGTTTGCCTATCTTGAACGGGTGAAGGATGAGCGCCAGGAAATCGGCAGTACCGTCACCTGAAGCGATCGCGCGCGCCGATCGTCAGCGCCTCGCCGCCGAAGAAGGCGTGCGGGCAATCGCGGATGTCGAACGGCAGGCGATCGAAGTGCGCAGGAACATGGCGCGCCTCCGCGAGCTACGCATGGCCAAGGAAGCTACGGACGCGACCCTTGCGGCAGCCTCGCCGGCGTCCCCGGCCAAGAAGCGCACGAGAAAGCTGCTGCGATAGACGTCCTCGACCAGTGTCGATGGATTTGCCGAGGACAGAGTTACAAGCCGGGAGAGTGCTGACCGTGCCCAGAGCAAAATCGGACGGCGGTGGAACGATCACGTTCACCCTCGCGCTGGGCGCAGCGCGACAAATGTGCCGGCTTACGACGACGTTCCAAACCGACAAGCAGGCGTTCAACTATCTGCACAAATATCGGACGGAGTTCGAGAGGATCGCGCGAGCGCGCCTGGCTTTAGGAGAGCTCGAAGACGGAATCGTCGTGCTCACGATGCTTTAGGTCGATGCTTCGATAATGCCGGGCTATCCCGCAGGGGCTTCGCCGCAGCTTCCCGGGCCAGACGCTCGGCTTTCAGACGCTCGCGATTCTCGCGAAAGGATTGCTCCGCCTTCGCGTAGTCGGTCATCGGTTTGGCATTGTTGATAGCCTTGAAAGCTTTGTCGGCTTCCCGCCGATGGCGGGAATTCGCTTCGTTCCTGGTCATTGTGACCTCCAGACTGGGCTTGTTTGTCCGCCGCGCCGCGCGAGCGCGGGAAGGCTTCGAGATTGCGCGTCGCCAGGCCAGCTTGAGAACGCTGACAAGCAGTGCCGACAGGACAGGAATCGCGAGCGCAATGTCGACAAGAGGAGCAGCTCGACAGGCGCGCCCCGGTTCGGCTTCATCTTGTCAGTTCCTTGCGAACTGCAGCGGCGGCAGGCGTTCGCAGTAGTTCGGAATAATAGAATATATCGCTGATTTGCCCGACTGGTCAAGTTGCTTGTTCGGGTGCCGGCGGCAGCCCTGCGCCTTTGCATGGGGTTGTTTTCGATATTTTTAGGGACGCTCGCTGCGCGCTACCTTCTCCCTCAGCGGGAGAAGGCGTTCGCGGCTTTGCTACTGCAGCGCCGCCAGCAGTTCGTCCGGCTGCTCGACCATCATCATGTGGCCGGCGCCCGGCAGCACAACGGTCCGGGCATTCGGCGTCGCCGCGGCGAGGGCCTTGCCGGCCTTGGCGGGGGTCATCATGTCGCGCTCGCCGAGCACGAAGGTCGCGGGCACCTTGACCGCGGCAGCGGCCGTGAGCGCGTTCTGGTAGGCGTTGCAGGCGTTGAGGTCGGTGTAGAGTACGCCGGGCTTCGCCTCTTGCAGCACACGCTGCGCGCCCTGGTGCATCCAGAGGCCCGGCGCGAGGCTGCCGCCGAGCTCGGCCTTGAAGCCGAGGCCCCAGATCGAGACCATGTCGATCGCGGTGACGTCATTGGCTTCAGCGGCCTTCAGGAGATCGGGGCCGACCGTCATGGTCGCGGCGGTGCCGATCAGGGCGAGGCCGGAGACCTTGTCGGGATGGCGCGCCGAGGTCTCGATCGCGATCAGCGAGCCCATCGAGTGGCCGATCAGCCGGGCCTTCGCCGCGCCGGCCGCGGTGATCAGCGCGGCGATCCAGTCGGCCATTTCGGCGATCGTCGGCAGCGGCTTGCCGGCGGAGCGGCCGTGGCCGGGCAAATCGGGCGCCAGCACGGAATAGCCGTGATGGGCGAACCAGCGGCTGTGCAGCGCCCAGGTCGAAGAGTCGAAGCCGGCGCCGTGGATCATCACGACAGCCGGCAGCGATGCATCGAATGGCTTGCCGCCGGTGGCGATGAAGGTGTCTGCCCCGTTCACTGAAAGCTGCATGGCGCTTAAGTCCTTTGCGAGGCGCGCAGCGCCTGGCCGAGATCGTCGATGATATCGTCAGCGGTTTCGATGCCGACCGACAGCCGCACCAGCTCCTCACCGATGCCGGCGGCCTTGAGCTGTTCGGCGTCCATCTGCTGATGCGTGGTGCTGGCGGGGTGGATCACCAGCGTCTTGGCGTCGCCGACATTGGCGAGATGGCTGATCAGCTTCAACTGTTCGATGAACTTCTTGCCGGCGGCGCGGCCGCCCTTGATGCCGAAGCTGATGATCGAGCCGGCGCCGCGCGGCAAGAGCTTCTTTGCCAGCGCGTAGTCGGGATGCGTCTCCAGCGACGGATGCAGCACCCAGTCGACCGCCTTGTTCGCGGCAAGGGCGTCCAGCACCGCATGGGTGTTGCTGACATGGCGGTCCATGCGGACGCCGAGCGTCTCGATGCCCTGCAGCAGCTGGAAGGCGTTGGTCGGCGACAGGCAGGCGCCGAAGTCGCGCAGGCCCTCGGTGCGGGCGCGCATGATGAAGGCGGCCTTGCCAAACTGCTCGTCGAAGACAATGCCGTGATAGCCGGCATAGGGCTCGGTGAGCTGCGGGAATTTGCCGGAGGCGCGCCAGTCGAACCGGCCGCCGTCGACGATGACGCCGCCGATCGCGATGCCGTGGCCGCCCATCCACTTGGTCGCCGAGTTCATCGTGATGTCGGCACCGAGCTCGATCGGCTGGCTCAGATACGGCGTCGCGAAGGTGTTGTCGATCAACAGCGGGATCTTCGCATCATGCGCGATCTGCGCCACTGCGGGGATATCGAGTACTTCGAGGCCGGGATTGCCGATGGTCTCGCCGATCACGAGCCGCGTGTTTGGCTTGATCGCGGCACGGAATTCGTCCAGCGCGCGGGGCTTCACGAAGGTCGTGGTGATGCCGAAGCGCGGCAGCGTGTGCGCCAGCAAATTGATGGTGCCGCCATAGAGCGAGGCGGAGGCGACGATATGGTCGCCGGCGTTGAGCAGGGTTGCGATCGCAAGATGCATCGCGGCCATGCCACTGGCGGTGCAGATCGCGCCGACGCCGCATTCGAGCGCGGCGATGCGCTCCTCAAGGACCGCGGTGGTCGGGTTCGAGATGCGCGTATAGATATGCCCGGCGCGTTCGAGGTTGAACAGCGCCGCGGCGTGGTCGGCGTCCTGGAACACGTAGGACGTGGTCTGATAGATCGGCACCGCGCGTGCGCCGGTCGCGGGATCGGGGCGCTGGCCGGCATGCAGGCTCAGGGTTTCGAAGGCAGGCGGCTTGGGTGCGGGCATGCGAAACTCGTCAGGTCAGTCGATGAGGATATTTGGTCTGCAGGTCTAGACGTGAACTGCGGTGCGAACACGGCCGACATTGCCGAACACGCGCAAATAGCGCTCGACCTCGGTGGGGATGCCGGTCGCCTTCTCCGGATTGTCGGAGAGTTTCACGGCCGGGCGTCCGTCGACCGACGTCACCTTGCAGACGATCGAGATCGGGTCGAGTTCGGCGGAGCCGTCGGGCGCGCAGCCGATGAAATCATTGGTGAGGTTGGTGCCCCAGCCGAAGCTGACGCGGACACGCCCCTTGAAGTGATGGAACGTCTCTTCGATCGAGCCGACATCCATCGCGTCGGAGAACACCAGCAGCTTCTCCTTGGGATCGCGGCCCTTCTGCTTCCACCACTTGATGATCTCTTCGCCGGCGGTGATCGGCGGCGCGCTGTCGGGCCGGAAGCCGGTCCAGTCGGCGACCCATTCCGGCGCGTCGCGCAGGAACGGCTTGGTGCCGAAGGCGTCGGGCAGCGCGATCAGGAGGTTGCCGCCATAGGCATGACGCCATTGATCGAGGATCTGATAGGGCGCCCAGCGCAATTCCTCGTCGGAATTGGCGAGCGCAGCAGCCACCATCGGCAGCTCATGCGCGTTGGTACCGATCGCCTCGAGATCGTTGTCCATCGCGAGCAGCACGTTCGACGTTCCGGTGAAGGAGGAACCGAGGCCTTCCTTCACCGCCTCGACGCACCAGCGCTGCCACAGGAAGCCGTGGCGGCGGCGCGTGCCGAAATCGGACAGCCGCAGGCCGTCGAGCTTGCGCAGCCGCTCGACCTTGGTCCACAGCTTGGCCTTGGCGCGGGCGTAGAGCACGTCGAGCGCAAAGCGGCCGTAGGTCTTGGTCGCCGCGCGCGAGCGCAGCTCGTTGAGGATCGCGAGCGCCGGGATCTCCCACATCGTGGTGTGGGTCCACGGTCCGTGGAAATGCAGCTCATACTGGCCGTCGACCTTGTGCAACTCGTATTCGGGCAGGCGGAAGGTCGAGAGCCAGTTGATGAAATCGGGCGAGAACATCTGTGTCTTGCCGTAGAACGTGTTGCCGGCGAGCCAGATCAGTTCCTTCTTGGAGAAGCGGATGGTGCGGGCGTGGTCGAGCTGGGCGCGCAGCTCACCCTCGTCGATGATCTCGGCGAGCCGGATATGGGTTGAGCGGTTGATCACCGAAAAGGTCGTGCGGGTGTCCGGATAGCTTTCCCGGATCATCTGCTGCATCAACAGCTTGTAGAAATCGGTGTCCAGCAGGCTGCGCACGATCGGGTCGAGCCGCCAGCCGTGGTTATAGGTCCGGGTCGCGATATCTGTCACGGTCATGCGGGAACCTTAGCCTGCCCCGCGGCGCCCGCCCAGTGGGTATCGGGCGGAACATGGCAGGTCAGCGCGCTATGGTCTGCCGTATACGGCCCACCGTGGCGGCGACATCGGTCCAGGCCGGCTTGCCGGGGGCAAACTGGCTGCGGAGGAAGGAGGCGAGCTCGGCGACCTGGCGGTCGGTCATGCTGTCCCGGAACGCCGGCATATAGCCGAGATCGGTCACGGCCGGCTTGGCGATGCCGTGCAGGATCACCTGGATCAGATTGTCGGGGGCGTCGCTATGGAGGTTGCTGTTGAGCGCCAGCGACGGCCGGCTGCCGAACAGTGGCGGGCCGCCGACCTCGTGGCAGACCGCGCAGGCGCCTTGATAGATCCGGGCACCTGCCGAGGCGGCCGTGGTCACCACGGTGCTAGCCTCGAGTTTCGCAGCAATGGCATCGTGGGCCGACCGGTCGGTGGTCGCGTTGAACGAGGCGAGGTAGACCGCCATCGCGCGGATGTCCTGGTCGGGCAGCGCGGCGAGCTCCCGCACGACCGGCGCCATCGGCCCGGCGGCGACGCCGTGCAGGTGGGACTCGCCGGTGCGCAGATAGGCGTAGAGCTCGTCCTCGCTCCACGGGATCGGCGCCTTCGACAGCGACGTCAGTGCCGGCGCCTCCCAGCCTTCGGCAAATCCCCCGGCGAGATAGGCCGCTTGCCGTTCGGCGCCGAGCGCATTGCGCGGCGAGTGGCAGGCGCTGCAATGGCCGAGGCCTTCGATCAGATAGGCGCCGCGATTCCAGGTCGCCGACTTCGATGGATCGGGCTGGAATACCTGCTGCTGATGGAACAGCGCATTCCATCCGGCGAGTAGCGGCCGCAGGTTGAACGGAAAGGCGAGTGCGTTCGCCGGCCTCTCGGCGCGCACCGGTGCCTGCGCCATCAGATAGGCATAGAGCGCCTGCAGGTCAGCATCATTGGTCTTGGCGAAGTGCGTGTACGGAAACGCCGGATAGAGATGGCGACCGTCGCGATGAATGCCCTCGCGCATCGCACGCTCGAAGGCGGGGTAGGACCAGGCGCCGATGCCGGTGTCGACATCGGGCGTGATGTTGGTCGTGTAGATGGTGCCGAACGGCGTCTCGAGCTGCCGGCCGCCGGCGTTCAAGATGCCGTGCTCCGAGGTGTGGCAGACGGCGCAGGCGCCGAGCGCCGCGAGCTCCTTGCCGCGCGCGATGGTGGTCGCAGAATAGACCGAAGCATCGGGCCGGGCGATCGGCGCGATCGCGCGCCACGGCAGCACGGCCGCGCCGATCCCGATCGCGGCGGCGCAGAGCGCGGCAATGCCGGCGAGGATGCCGCCACGTTTCGCAAACGGGTTCTGCCATCTGTTGAGCGGAGCTGTCGGCGTAGGCGGCGGAAGCGGGGCGGGGGCAACGGGCTGCTCGCCGCGCAAGCCTTTCAATATGCGCTCCGGCGTGAAGGGCAGCTCGCGAAAGCGGACGCCGGTCGCGTCGTAGATCGCATTGGCGATCGCGGCGGCGCTCGGCACCGAAGCGGATTCGCCGACGCCAAGCGGCGGCTGGTCCTGCCGCGGCAGCATCAGCACGTCGATCTTGGGCAACTCAGGGAATGTGATGACGGGGTAGGCGCCCCATTCCCGCGCCGCCACCGCGCCGCGCTCGAAGGAGACTTCCTCCATCAGCGCGCGGCTGGTCGACTGAATGACGTTGCCTTCGATCTGATGCCGCACGCCCTCGGGATTGATCATCAATCCGGAGTCCTGGCCGGCGACGACGCGCGTCACGCTGACATCGCCGGTCGCCTTGTTGACGGCGACGTCGGCGATCCACGCCGACCAAGCCGCGCCGTAGCCCGGAAACTTGCTGTGCACATAGAGCGCATAGGCAAAGCCGCGGCCGCGCACGATGTCGCCGTCCGCCTCGGGCTCTTTCCACACCGGCCGGGGCGTCCAGCCGGCGCGCTCGGCGACTGCGTTGACGAGATCGATGGCGCGCTTGTCTTTCAAATAGCGCAGCCGGTACTCGATCGGATCGACCTCGGCCTCCGCCGCGAGCTCGTCGATGTAGGATTCATGCGCAAACGTGTTCGGCAGCGCCGAGACGCCGCGAAACCAGGAGGCGCGCACGATCGGCGGCATGTCGTTGGCGACGACGCGCATGTTCTCGTAGTCGTAGGGCGGGATCGCGGTGCGGTCGCCCATCTCGAACACCGCCGCTTCAGGCGCGATCCGCCCGGTGAGCAGCAGCGCCAGCGTCGGCGCGCCGTTCGAGGGATAGCGCGTGGAGAAGTCATAGCCGGCGACGCTGCCGTCGGCATTGAGCCCGCCATTGACGTCCATCAGCTGCGCGGTGCCCTTCGGCTCCCAGGCATGCTCCTGCTCGCGGGTCAGCTGCACCCGCACCGGGCGGCCGACCGCGCGCGACAGCAATAGCGCATCGGCCGAGACGTCGTCGGCGCAGTTGCGGCCGTAACAGCCGGCGGCTTCCATCCGGATCACGTCGATCTCGGATTCCGGCCGCTGGATCAAGAGCGCGAGATCACCGCGCAGGATGTGCGAGTTCTGCGTGCCGGACCAGACCCGGATCGCGCCCTCGCTGTAATCGGCAACCGCGCAGGATGGACCGATCGAGCCGTGCATCTGGTAGGGCCAAACGTAGGTCCGCTGCATCGGCTTGGCCGCGGCCTTGATCGCTGCATCGACGTCGCCCTTGTCGATCAGTTGCCGCGGCGTCGAGGGATTGGCGCGCAGCGCCTGCTCGATGTCGGAAAGATCGGTCAGCGCCGGTCCCGGTTTCCAGCTCAGCTTGAGCTGCGCGGCGGCCTTGATCGCATTCTCCTCGCGCTCGGCGACGACGCCGACGAAATCGCCGATCCGCACCACTGCGACCAGGCCGGGGATATCGCGTACTGATCCTTCATCCACCGCGATCAGGCTGCTGCCGACGAACGGGCCGGCATCGACACCGGCATAAGGCGGGCGCACGACGCGGCCGTGCAGCATGCCCGGCACGCGCACATCGTGGACATAGACGAGCTCGCCGGTGGCCTTTGCAGGCAGGTCGACGCGCGGCATCGACTTGCCGACCACGGAATAGGCGCTCACTTCCTTGACCGGAACGTCGTCGGCGAGCTCGAGCCGGATGGTTTCGTCCGCGATCAACTCGCCATAGCTGACGCTGCGGTTGTCGTGTCCGCGGATCAGGCCGTCCTCGATCGTGAGCTCACTGGCGGGCAGCTCAAGTCGCTCAGTTGCCCGCGCGAGCAAAAAATGCCGCGCTTGCGCTGCGGCCTTGCGCAGGGGAACGGCGGTGATCTGGATGGTTTCGCTCGCGATCGTCGCGCCCTGGTTCGGCACGACCGCGGTGTCGCCGAGGATCACGACCACGCGGGCAAAGGAGACGTCGAGCTCCTCGGCGACGATCTGTCCGAGTGCGGTGCGGATGCCGGTGCCGAGATCGACATGGCCGTTATAGGCGTTGACCGAACCGTCTGATGTGATGGTGATGAAGGTCTCGAACGCGCCTTCCGCGCCGAGCACCGCCGGGCGAACGACCGACAGCGAGCCGCGCTTGCGTTGCTCTGGAGGCCGTGCGTCCGCCATCAATCGCGCGCCTCGAGCGTGTGGCCGGCGGCGCGCATCGCGGCGCGGATGATTTCGATATGCGCGCCGCAGCGGCAGAGATTGTAGCGCAGCGCTTCCAGCACCTCGTGCTCGGACGGATTTGGATTGCGCGTCAGCAGCGCCTTGGTGGTGATGATCATGCCGTTGAGGCAATAGCCGCACTGCGCGGCCTGCTCGTGAATGAAGGCGTCCTGCACCGGATCGGGATGTTCGCGCGTGCCGAGGCCTTCGAGCGTGACGATGCTGCGCCCCGTGCAGCCTTCGATCGGAATCACGCAGGAACGCGCGGCGACGCCGTCGATCAGCACCGCGCAGGCGCCGCACTCGCCGAGCCCGCAGCCGTATTTCGGTCCGTTCAATGCGAGGTCGTTGCGCAGCACGTAAAGCAATGCGGTGTCGGGCTCGGCATCGACATCATGATTCCTGCCGTTCACGGTCAGGCGCATTGCCCCGGTTCTCCCCTGATGTTTGCGCTGCAACGTCAGCGTCCAATCGCGGGCGAGGATAACGTTTGTATACAAACGTGCAAGCGGCGGCATGCCGCGCTGCAGCGAGTGCACGCTTTATGAACAGGGTGCGCAAGCGTAGGGCAGGGTTTGATTGCAAAGGCCGCTTGACAGGCTTGAGGCTCGCGCGCAGGATCATTCGTATACGAACGATATAGGCAGGGAGGCGGAAGCGCAGTATGATCGACCGCCACCACAAGTCCAGGCTTGGTCACGATGGCTGACACAATGACCGTCGCCGCCGGCGACAAGATCCGCTGCGATGCCTGTCCGGTGATGTGCTACATCAAGCCGGGCGCGGCCGGCGCCTGTGATCGTTATGCCAATCACGACGGCACGCTGGTGCGGGTCGATCCGCATGTCGTGCTGGAGCGCACCGTCTCGCATGGCGGCAAGCTGGTTCCGTTCCAGGTGAGCGGCGACTGGGACGGCAAGATCGTCCGGCAGCCCGACCTTTTCGTCACCGCGATCGGCGCCGGGACTACCTATCCGGACTACAAGCCGGCGCCCTTCATCGTGTCATCGGAAGTCGACGGCGTCGACATGGTCACCGTGGTGACCGAGGGCATTTTCTCCTATTGCGGCGTCAAGGTGAAGATCGACACCGATCGCTATCTCGGCCCGGAGACCGCGACCGTGCGCGCGGACGGCGAGGCGGTCGGCCATGTCACGACCAGCGAATATGGCTCGCAGATGCTCTCGCTCGGCGGCGTGCATCATCTGACCGGCGGCTCCAAGAAGGAGGGCCGCGTCACCTGCGACACGCTGATGGATCTCTCCAACTGCAAGGCAGTGGAGCTCGTGATCGATGGCGGCGCCACCGTCGTGGTGCAGGCGGGCAAGCCGCCGATCGTCAACGGTGTGGCGGAAGAGCGCATGCGGGTCGGCTGCGGCTCGGCGACGATCGGCATGTTTGCCAAGCAGTGGCACGGCAAGGTCGATGAGGTCGTCGTGGTCGACGACCACATCACCGGCGTGCTCAGCGAGCACCAGGCCGGCAAGCTGCTCGACATCGCCGACACCGGCATCAAGATGAAGGGCCGCCGCTCGACGCCCGGCCGCTACTTCCAGGTCGCCGATCCCGGCACGGGGTGGGGCGGCACCAACATCTCCGATCCGCTGTCGATCCTCGGGCCCTTCAATGCCAAGGAGGCCCGGCCCGGACTCACCATGCTGATGGTCTCGACCACAGGTGAACATGCGTCCTACTACGTGCTGGACGAGGCGTTGAAGCCGGTCGAGACCGAGATGCCGGCGGACCTCCGCTTCTCGGTCGAGCGCATCCAGGAGAATTGCGAGCCGGCGCTGTGCACCGTGCTGTTCATGGGCGGCGCGGGCGGATCGCTGCGCGCAGGGGTCACCGACAATCCGGTGCGGCTGACCCGCTCGGTCAAGGACGCGTTGACGCGGGTGACCAGCGGCGGCGCGCCGGTCTATGTCTGGCCGGGCGGTGGCATCACCTTCATGGTCGATGTCACGCAGATGCCGGCCGGTGCGTTCGGCTATGTGCCGACCCCGGCGCTGGTGGCGCCGATCGAGTTCACGATGCGGCTGTCGGATTACGCGGCGCTCGGCGGTCATATGGACTATGTCCGGCCGCTTTCGTCGCTGCGGGACAGCGCCGAGGTTCGGCCGATGCCGTATCTGCCCGGGCGGCGCGCATGAGAAGGCTCCCGCAAATCGCGCTTCTTCCTGACGGCAAGCGGCTGCATTTGCAGGACGGTCCCATTGATCTGGTCATCGAAGCCAAGGGCAGGGATGCGGATGTTCGATCCGCCTATCAGGCGGCCGCGGATCGCTTCACGGGACTGCTTGACGAACTCTGCATGGAGCTTGCCGAACTTCGTAGTGCGGCGCGTCCCGATCATTGCGCGCTGAAAGGCGTGGTCGCGCGGCGCATGCATGCGGCGGTCGCCCCATTCGCCGCCGACTGCTTCATCACGCCGATGGCGGCGGTCGCGGGCTCGGTCGCCGAGGAAATCCTCGGGGCAATGTTGCAGGTGGCGACGCTCGACCGCGCCTATGTCAACAATGGCGGCGATATCGCCCTGCATCTCGGCGATGGCGAACAGTTCGCGGTCGGCCTGATGGACCGGCCGGACCGGCACGGCGTGATGCATACCATCTCGGTCGATGCCGAGATGCCGGTCCGCGGCATCGCGACCAGCGGCCGCCATGGCCGTAGCTTCTCACTCGGCATCGCCGATGCTGTCACCGTCCTGGCACGGACGGCATCGCAGGCGGATGCTGCGGCGACCGTGATCGCGAATGCGGTCGATTTGCCTAATCACCCCGCGATCCTGCGCGTTCCGGCGAGCGAATTGCAGCCGGACAGCGACCTCGGTGCACGGCTGGTGACGCGCGATGTCGGGCCTTTGGCGGAACACGAGATCGAGCAGGCGCTGGAAGCGGGGGCGGCGCAGGCACGCATGCTCCTGACGTCGGGATTGATCGAGGGCGCGGCATTGCGTCTACTGGGCGAAACGCGAATTGTTGGTGCAACTGGGTTTGGGGCGCCGGCGTCGCATGCGTTTCAGGGACCAACGATAAACAACATGCTGCAGGCATGACCGGGAGCGAGGCACAATGAGCGCCGTCATTCGCAAGATCGTCACCGTGGTCGAGGAGACCCATCTGGAGATGGGCAAGGCCATCGCACCGCCGACCCGCCGCGCCGCGGCGATTGCCGTGATCGAAAACCCCTTTGCCGGCCGCTATGTCGAGGATTTGTCGCCGCTGATCGCGATTGGCGAAGAACTTGGCGAATTGCTGTCTAAGCGAGCCGTCGCTGCGCTCGGCATCGATGGCGCCAAGGCGCACAGCTACGGCAAGGCCGCCGCCGTCGGCGAGAATGGTGAGCTCGAGCACGCGGCCGCGATCTTGCATCCCAAGATGGGCGCGCCGGTGCGCAAGGTGCTCTCCAAAGGTGCGGCGCTGATCCCATCGTCGAAGAAGCGCTCGGGCCCCGGCACCACGCTGGACATTCCGCTCGGGCACAAGGATGCCGCCTTCGTGCGCAGCCATTTCGACGGCATGGAGGTCCAGATCAACGACGCGCCGCGGGCCAACGAGATCATGGTCGCGGTCGCGGTGACCGACAGCGGACGGCCGCTGCCGCGCGTCGGCGGGCTAACGGTTGACGAGGTCAAAGGCGAAGACGGATTGCGATAATCTCTTTCAAGAAAAACTGGAGGACGGGATGCGTGGTTATTTCGTAGGGGCGGGATTGGCGATCGCGGTCGCGGCCATGGCAACGAGCGCCATGACGACGCAGGCCGTGGCGCAGAGCGAAATCAAGATCGGCGAGATCAACTCTTATTCCTTGCTGCCGGCGTTCACCGAGCCCTATCGCAAGGGCTGGCAGCTCGCGGTGGAGGAGATCAACGCGGCCGGCGGCATCAACGGCAAGAAGTTGGTCGTCATTTCCAAGGATGACGGCGGCAAGCCGGCCGATGCGCAGACCGCGGCCAACGAGCTGGTGTCGAGCGAGAACGTCGCGATGCTGACCGGCACCTTCCTCTCGAATATCGGACTCGCCGTCTCTGACTTCGCCAACCAGAAGAAGGTGTTCTTCCTCGCCGCAGAGCCGCTGACCGACGCGATCACCTGGTCGAAAGGCAACCGCTACACGTTCCGCCTGCGGCCGTCGAACTACATGCAGGCGGCAATGCTTGTGGAAGAAGCCGCAAAACTTCCCGCAAAGCGCTGGGCGACGATCGCGCCGAACTATGAGTACGGCCAGTCTGCGGTCGCGGTGTTCAAGAAGCTGATGTCGGAAAAGCGGCCCGATATCCAGTGGGTCGATGAGCAGTGGCCGCCGCAGGGCAAGATCGACGCCGGCCCGGTGGTGCAGGCGACTGCCGCGGCGAACCCCGAGGCGATCCTCAACGTCACCTTCGGTGCCGACCTCGTCAAGCTCGTGCGCGAGGGCAACACCCGCGGCCTGTTCAAGGGCCGCACCGTGGTGAGCTTCCTGACTGGCGAGCCGGAATATCTCGATCCGCTGAAGGACGAGACGCCGGAGGGCTGGATCGTCACCGGCTATCCCTGGTACTCGATCAAGACGCCCGAGCATGACGCGTTCCTCAGGGCTTACCAGGCCAGGTACAACGACTATCCGCGGCTCGGCTCGATCGTCGGCTACCAGACTATCAAGGCCGCGGCGGCGATCCTCGCCAAGGCCGGTTCGAGCGATCCGGAGAAGCTGATCGCGGCGGCCGAAGGCATCTCGATGCCATCACCGTTCGGCGAGATCACCTTCCGCAAGACCGATCACCAGTCGACGCTTGGCGCCTTCACCGGCAAGACCGCGCTGAAGGACGGCAAGGGCATCATGGTCGACACCGCCTATCGCAAGGGTTCGGACTACCTGCCGAGCGATGCCGAGATCGAGAAGCTGCGGCCGAAGGATTGATCTTCTCCCTCGCCCCGCTCTTGCGGGGAGAGGGTTGGGGTGAGGGGCTGTCTCGGGGAGTTGTGCTCGCGGAGAGTCCCCCTCACCCGAAACTCAAGCTCGCGCTTGAGTTTCGACCTCTCCCCGCAGGCGGGGCGAGGTGAAGGAAAGTGACGCTTGTTATCTCCAACGCGGACCGCCCATGGCTTTCTACGTCGTCCAGTTCCTGACCGGTCTTGCCAGCGCGGCGTCGCTGTTCCTGGTCGCATCGGGCCTGTCGATCATCTTCGGCGTGACGCGGATCGTGAACTTCGCACATGGCGCGTTCTACATGCTCGGCGCCTATGTCGCGTTCACGCTGACCGAGCGCTTCGCCGGTGCGCTCGGTTTCTGGGGCGGCATCGTCGTGGCGGCGCTGGTGGTTGCTGCGATCGGTGTGCTGGTCGAGATGGTGCTGCTGCGCCGGATCTACCATTCGCCCGAACTGTTCCAGTTGCTCGCGACCTTCGGCCTCACGTTGATGGTCGAGGACCTCGTGGTGCTGATCTGGGGGCCTGACGACCTGGTCGGTCGCCGCGCGCCGGGCTTCAAGGGCGCGATCGATTTCTTCGGCCAGAACATTCCAAGCTACGATCTTTTCCTGATCGTGCTCGGGCCGGTCGTGCTCGGCGTGCTCTGGCTGTTGTTCCAGCGCACCCGCTGGGGCGTGCTGGTGCGCGCGGCGACGCAGGACCGCGACATGGTCGCAGCGCTCGGCGTCAATCAGAAATGGCTGTTCACCAGCGTGTTCGCGCTCGGCGTCTTCCTCGCCGCGCTCGGCGGCGCGCTGCAGATCCCGCGCGATGCGGTCAATCACGCGATGGACCTGCGCGTCATCGTCGAGGTCTTCGTCGTGGTCGTGATCGGCGGCCTCGGCAGCATCATCGGCGCCTTTGTCGCGGCGGTCTTGGTGTCGGAACTCAACGCGTTCGGCATCCTGATCTTCCCGAAGATCTCTATTATCCTGGTGTTCCTGGTGATGGCGGTGGTGCTGATCGTCCGGCCGTGGGGCCTGTTCGGCAAGCCGGAGGCGCCGGCGCGGCGCACGCCTGGCCTGACGGTCAATCCGTGGCGGCCGCTGACCACGAATGAACGGCTTGCGGCGATCGCTGTGCTCATCGTCGCCGCCGCGCTGCCGTTCGTCGCCGGCAATTACCTGCTCACCGTCGGCTCCGAGATCGCGATCTTCGTGATCTTCGCGGTCAGCCTGCACTTCCTGATGTCGGTCGGCGGGCTCGCCTCGTTCGGCCATGCCGCCTATTTCGGCCTCGGCGCCTATGGCGTGGCGCTGCTCGCCAAGATGGCGGGCTTGCCGATGATCGCCTGCCTGCTGCTCGGTCCGCTGCTCGGGCTGTTAGGGGCCGCTGTGTTCGGCTTCTTCGCGGTGCAGCTCTCCGGCGTCTATTTCGCGATGCTGACCTTGGCCTTTGCCCAGATCGTCTGGTCGATCGCGTTCCAGTGGGTGTCGGTCACCGGCGGCGACAACGGCATTCTCGGCGTCTGGCCGGAGAAATGGGCGGCGAGCCCGTCGCATTTCTACTGGCTGTCGCTTGGCATCGCCGCGCTCGCGGTCGTGATCCTGCGCATCATCGTGTTCTCGCCGTTCGGCTTCGCGCTGCGCGCCACGCGCGACTCGCCGCTGCGCAGCGAAGCCGTCGGCATCAACGGCAAGCGCATCCAGTGGACCGCTTTCGTGATCGCAGGCACGGTCGCCGGCCTTGCCGGTGCGCTGTTCGCCTATCTCAAGGGCAGCGTGTTCCCCGACAATATGGGCATCTCGTTGTCGGTCGATGCGCTGGTCATGGTGCTGCTCGGCGGCGTCGAGACGGTGTCGGGCGCGGTGGTCGGGGCGATCGTCTACAAGGCGCTCAACATCTGGCTGGTCAGCCAGACCGATCTCTCCAAGCTGGTGCTTGGCGGCTTCGTCGTGCTGATCGTGGTCGCCTTCCCGAAGGGCATCGTCGGCACGCTCGAAGCCTTCATGCATCGCCGCCGCAAATCCTCGTCATCGGCATCGTCGCCATTGCTGACCTCCCGCATCGAGAGCGCCGAATGAGCATGGTCCCCACATTGTTGTCGGTCGAGGGGCTGACCAAATCCTACGGCGGCGTGCATGCCGTGCGCGGGGTTTCGTTCGAACTGCGCGCCGGCGAAATCCTGGCGCTGATCGGGCCGAACGGCGCGGGAAAAAGCACCTGCTTCGACATGCTCAACGGCCAGAACATTCCCGATAGCGGCCGCATTCGCGTGCTGGGCGCCGAGACCACCGGCAAGAAGCCGCGCGTGATCTGGCGCATGGGCGTCGGCCGCACCTTCCAGATCGCGGCGACATTCCCGACCATGACGGTGCGCGAGAACGTGCAGGTTGCGCTGGTCTCGCATGGCGGGCAGCTGTTCAATCTGTGGGCCTCGACCGCGCGCCACGCCCGCGACGAAGCCGGGCGGCTGCTCGACCTGGTCGGGATGGGCGCTTATGCGGAGCGGCCCTGTGGCGAGCTCGCTTATGGCGACGTCAAGCGGCTCGAGCTCGCGATCGCACTCGCCAACCAGCCGAAGCTGCTCTTGATGGACGAGCCGACCGCCGGCATGGCGCCGCGCGAGCGCGTCGAGCTGATGCGGCTGACGGCGCGGATCGCGCGCGAGCAGTCGATCGGCGTGCTGTTCACTGAGCACGACATGGACGTGGTGTTCGAGCATGCCGACCGCATCCTGGTGCTCAACCGCGGCACGTTGATTGCGGAAGGCTCGCCCGAGGAGGTCCGCGGCAATGCCCAGGTGCGGGCGATCTATCTCGGCGAAGGCCTGCTCTACGACGCCCGGCACCGCGAGGGAGCATCGGCATGAAGCTCACCGTGAACGACCTCAACAGCTTCTACGGCCCGGCGCATATCCTGTTCGACATCGCGCTCGAGGTCGGCGAGGGCGAGGTGGTCGCGCTGCTCGGCCGCAATGGCGCCGGCAAGTCGACCACGTTCCGCTCCATCGTCGGCCTGGTCGAGAACCGCTCCGGCCGCGTGATGTTCGAGGGCAGGGACGTCTCCGATCTGCCGACGCATGCGATCGTGCGCGGCGGGCTCGGCTATGTGCCGGAGGAGCGGCGTATCTTCACGGATCTCACGGTCGAGGAAAATCTCGAGGTCGGCCGCCAGCCGAAGCGAGCCGGCGCGCCGCAATGGGACCGCGAAAAGCTGTTCAAGCTGTTTCCCAATCTCGGCGAGATGCGCGGCCGGCCCGGCGGGCGCATGAGCGGCGGCGAGCAGCAGATGCTGACGATTGCGCGCACGTTGATGGGCAATCCGTCGCTGGTGCTGCTCGACGAGCCATCGGAGGGCCTGTCGCCAAAAATCGTCGAGCAGATGGTCGATGCGATCCTGGCGATGAAGAAAGAGGGCGTCAGCATCGTCGTCTCAGAGCAGAATCTGCATTTCGCCCGGCTGATCTCGGATCGCGCCTATATCATCGAGCGCGGCCGGATCTGTTTTGGCGGCACTATGGCGGAACTCGATGCGCGTCCGGATATCCGCGACGCGCATCTGTCGCTGTAAAGGGTGGGGTGGAACGATGGCGAGGACTGCTGCACAGAAGCGAAGCGTCAAGGCGACGAAGCCCGGCTACGTGCTCGACGAGCAGATCGGCTTCATCCTGCGCCAGGTGTCGCAGCGTCACGCCGTGATCTTCGCCCGCGAGATCGGCATCAATTTGACGCCGACGCAATGGGCGGCGCTGTCGAAACTGTCGGAGGTCGGCGCCTGTTCGCAGAACCAATTGGGGCGGCTGACCTCGATGGACGTTGCAACCATCAAGGGCGTGATCGATCGCCTCACCGCGCGCGGCCTGACGGAGACCGCGCCCGATCCCAATGATGGCCGCCGGCTGCTGGTGAGTCTCACGCGCGCCGGCCAGCAGATGGCCGACAAGGCCGCGCCGAATGCGCTGGTTATTTCCAGGGAAACGCTGGCGCCACTCGACGCCAAGGAGCGCGAGACACTGATCGCGCTGCTCGGGAAGTTGCGGTGATCTTACCCTCCCTTGGAGGGGGAGGGTCGGCTCGCAGCGAGCGAAGCTCGATGAGAGCAGGGGTGGGGTGATCTCTCCACACGGGCACTGATCGGGCGGAGGGACCGTCACCCCACCTCGGTTCGCATTCCGCGTTGCTCCATGCGAACCAATCCTCCCCCTCCAGGGGAGGATGAAGGGAAGTGCGGCTTACTTCGCGACGACCATCAAGACGCTGATCGGGCTGCTCGGCAAGCTGCGGTGATCTTACCCTCCCCTGGAGGGGGAGGGTCGGATCGCAGCGAGCGAAGCGAGATGAGAGCCGGGGTGGGGTGATCTCTCCGCACGGGCACTGATCGGGTGGAAAGACTGTCACCCCACCTCGATTCGCATTCCGCGTTGCTCCATGCGAACCGATCCTCCCCCTCCAGGGGAGGATGAAGGGAAGTGCCGCTTACTTCGCCACGATCAGCGAGACACTGATCGCGCTGCTCGGCAAGTTGCGGTGATCTTACCCTCCCCTGGAGGGGGAGGGTCGGCTCACATCGAGCGCAGCGAGATGAGAGCCGGGGTGGGGTGATCTCTCCGCACGGGCACTGATCGAGCCGAAAGACTGTCACCCCACCTCGGTTCGCATTTCATGCGAACCGATCCTCCCCCTCCAGCGGAGGATGAAGGGAAGTGCCGTCTACTTCGCCACGATCTCCGGCACCTTGCCTGCGGGCGGGGTGTTGCGGCTGCGCTGGGTGCGGACGATGCCATCGATGATGGTCATGCCGATGCCCGGGAGATCGCCGAGCTGAACGCTCTCCAGGATGTTCTTGCCCGGCGAATGCTGCGCCTTGTCCATCAGCACGAAGTCGGCGGAGCGGCCGACCTCGATCAGTCCGCAATCGAGCTCGCGCATTCGCGCGGTGTTGCCGGTCGCAAGGCAGAACGCAAGCTCAGCCGGGAGCTCGCCGAGCGAGGACAACAGCGAGACCATCCGCAAAATGCCGAGCGGCTGCACGCCGGAGCCGGCCGGGGCGTCGGTGCCGAGGATGACGCGGTGCAGATCGCCCATCTCGCGCGCGGTGCGCAGCGTGAACAGCGCCGAGCGCTCATTGCCGTTGTGTACCAGCTCTAGGCCGCGCTTGCAGCCCTCGCAGATGCAGCGGATCTGGTCGTCGGGCAGCGCGGTGTGGCCGCCATTGATGTGGCCGACCACATCGGTGTCGGCCTCCAGCACCACGTCCTTGTCGATCAGGCCGGAGCCGGGGATGGAAGGGCCGCCGGTGTGGATCGTGCTTTGAATGCCGTATTTGCGCGCCCAGCCGACCATCTTGCGTGCGGTCGGCCCGTCCTTCACGCCACCAAGCCCGACCTCGCCGAGCAGCTTGACGCCGGCGGCGGCCATTTCCTTGAAATCGTCCTCGACCATCTCGCATTCGATGACCGGCGCGCCGGCATGCACCTTCACGCCGCCCGGTCGCAGCGTCCAGAACGCGCGCTGCGCGAAGATCGCCATCGCCTTCAGCCCGACCACGTCGCGCGGCCGCCCGGGCATGTGCACCTCGCCGGCGGAGATCATGGTGGTGACGCCGCCGTGCAGATAGCTGTCGATCCAGTTGATCTGGTTCTGCCGCGGCGTCCAGTCGCCGGCGACGGGATGGACGTGGCTGTCGATCAGGCCGGGCGCGACCGTCGTTCCCATGGCATCGACGATCGTGGTGGCGCCTTCGGTATCGACGTCCTTGAGGCGGCCGATCGCAGTGATCTTGCCGTTCTCGGCGACGATGGTATCGGCGTCCAGGATCGGCTTCTCCAAAGCTCCCGACAGCAAGAGCCCGATATTGCGGATCACCAGCTTGCTGGGGCCGGTGGCCTGGGGCGCGTCGTGAGCCATGGGTGGTTTCCTTCTGCTTTCTTCCGGAATTGCCCGGGAATTTGAGCCCGGCTTGACTTTTCGATCAAGCCGGATTATTCGTTTGTATACGAATGATCGTATACAAACGATCCGGCCGGTCAACAGGGTTCAAGTCCTTCCCCGCCGCAGCACAAATCAGGGATTGGTGCGATGAGCAATTTCAACCAGGAAAGCGTCCTCAGCGTTCATCACTGGACCGACACGCTGTTCTCCTTCAAAACCACGCGCAATCCGTCGTTCCGCTTCCGCAACGGCGAGTTCACCATGATCGGGCTCAAGGTCGGCGAGAAGCCGCTGCTGCGCGCCTACAGCGTCGCCAGCGCGAATTACGAGGACACCCTCGAGTTCTTCTCGATCAAGGTTCCGGATGGTCCGCTGACCTCGCGTCTCCAGCATCTCAAGGAAGGCGACGAGATCATCGTCAGCCGCAAGGCCACCGGCACGCTGGTGATCGACAACCTCGAGGACGGCCGCAACCTCTATCTGATCGGCACCGGCACCGGCCTCGCGCCGTTCCTCAGCGTGATCAAGGATCCCGAGACCTATGACCGCTTCGAGAAGGTCGTGCTGCTGCACGGCTGCCGCCGCGTCAAGGAGCTCGCCTATGGCGAGATGATCACCGAGAAGCTGCCGCAGGACGAATTGATCGGCGAATTGGTGCGCGACCAGCTGATCTACTATCCGACCGTGACGCGCGATCCGTTCCGCAACCGCGGCCGCATCACCGACCTCATCACCTCGGGCAAGCTGTTCACCGATATCGGCCTGCCGGCGCTCGATGCCGCGCATGACCGCGTCATGATCTGCGGGTCGCCGGCGCTGGTCGCCGACACCCGCACGCTGCTGAATGGCCGCGGCCTTGTCGAGGGCAATCACGGCGAGCCCGCCCAGTTCGTGGTCGAGAAGGCGTTCGCGGAGCGCTGAGCCTCGCGCATTCTCCGACCTCGTCATTGCGAGGAGCGATAGCGACGAAGCAATCCATGTTTCCGCGTATGCGGAGCGATGGATTGCTTCGCTTCGCTCGCAATGACGTGGATGGGGCTGTGTGCAGTCAAGGCCTCACCGCCGGCGTCTCCACCGGCATGCCGCGCGCCCGCGTCATCAGATAGAGCTCGAGCTCGACCAGCTCCGGCGAGCCGTAATCATAGGCCTGCGCGCGAATGCCGGTGATGCAGGCGCGCAGCCGCCGCTGCAACGATCCCAGTGCCTGCCATTCCAGCCGGTAGAGCGGATAGCCGGTCGGCTGCGCTTGCGTGATCGCGCTGCCCGCGAGCTTCTTGTCCCAATTGTCGTCGTGGCAGTTGGCACAGGCCAGATTGAGCTGGCCCTGCCGCTGCATGAACAGTGCGTGGCCCTTTTCGACGAAGGGTGCCAGCTCCGGATCGTCGCCGGGTGCGATCGGTACGCCGCGCGATTGCTGCGCGATATAGGCTGATAGCGCCAGCAGCTCACGGCTTTCATAGGCAAAGGGTGAGGCCTGCTGATGACTGATGCGGCAGAGGTTGATCCGCCCTTCGAGATCGACCGGCTTTCCCTGCGTCTTCTCGAAGGCCGGATAATGCGCCGCGACGCCCTTCATGCTGATGCGCGCGTCAGTGTGGCAGTCAGCGCAGGCCTTGTCCGCGCTGCCGGCCTTGCGCTTCCACAGCGTCTCGCCGTCGAGCACCGAGAGCATCCCGGGATTGTCGGTGTCCTCGTCCTGCATCGCCTTGGTGTCCGCGCTCATGAAGCTGTAGCCGGAGCGGCGCTCGGATGGCGGAATCTCCGTGGCGAGCGCCGCGCCCGCCATTGCCGTCAGCAGCGCGATGCAGGCCGCAATCCTCATTCGACCGTGATCGAAGCCGATGCGGTCTCCGAAAATCCCTTGTCGCCGATCCACTCGAACTCGAACTTGCCGCTCTCGGTCACCGTGGTGAAGAAGGTGATGAACGGATTGGCGGCAATCGCCGGAAACAGGTCGGTGCGGAATACTTCGGTGCCGTTGAAGCGGCAGGTGAAGCTGGTGATGATGTCGCGCGGCACCACGTCGCCCGACGCGGTGTGGCGATAGCCGGTCTCCATGATATGCGACATCAGCGTCTTGATCTCGATGACGTCGCCGCGCTTGGCCTTCTTCGGCACGTTGATCAGGGCCGGCGGCATCAGATCGCCTCCTCGGTGCAGGCGGCGAGCGTCACCACGACGTCGGCGGTCGCCGACCAGAACGTGTCGTCGGACAGCCGGGCGATGGCGGTGACCTTCTGGCTGTCGGCGAGGCGGATGCGGGTCGAGACCTGGGCGCGCCCGGCGCGCGGCCCGAGATGGAAATTGCCGATGTTCGGCTGCGGGTTCTTCTCGTTGAAGACGTGGATGCTCTTCACATACTCGTCCGCGGTCATCGGGCTGGTGACGCTGACCGTCATCGGCACCGTGTTGCCGTTCTCGACCAGCGGCGGAATGTCTAGCTTGACCTTGCCGGTGCGCACATTGGCTTCGCCGACGACGTTGCGGATCGCGGCCTGCAGCATCGCCGGCGCCGCGTTGGCCGGGCGCACGATCACCATTGCCGCGGCACCGCCGGTAAGGCCGAAAAATGTTCGCCGGGTGTGCTCAGAATTCGTCATGCTTGGTCCTAATTCCGCAGTGTGACCAGAAAAGCCACGATATCCTCGATCTGCTCTGCCGACAGGATCGGCTTGCCGCGCCATGAAGCGCCGACGCGCGCGAGCCCATCGACGCGATAATAGGACGGCATGATCGTCTCCGCATTGAGATGCGCCGCATCGACCATGCGGAGCCGCAACTGTCCCTCCGACCAGCGGCCGCCGCTGCCGGCGAGGTTCGGCGCGAGGTCGCCCTGGAACGCCTGTTCGGGAAATGGGCCGCTGTGGCAAAGGATGCAAGTGGAGGAGCGCTCGACCACGAGCGCACGGCCACGGGTCGAATCGCCTTTGGTTCCCGTCAGCGGTTGCGGAATCGTATCGCCCACGACGGTGTAAGGCCGCAGCTCTTCGGCGTCGGCAGGCGCGCAGGCTGCAAACAGTCCCGCGGCGAGGAACGTTGCGAGAGCGCGCCTAGCCAAAGGCCTCTCCCGTGATCGCCTTGAACCACTCGATCGCCTGATCGGCCTCGCGCTGGCGCACCTCGCGCGGGGCGTCGACCGGGCTCGTGGTCACCTCGGCCTCGGCATACTGATCCTCCTTGGGCTGGTAGATGCCTTTCAGCGAGAAGGCGTAGCCTGGAGCAACCGTGTTGTAGCAGGCGCCGTCGAGTCGCGGCGTCTCCGGCGCCTTGCCTGCGAGCGTGTTGATGATCGCGGCCGCGCAGGCCCGGCCTTGCGCCGCCGCGGCGGAAGCGGATTTCGGGATGCCGCCGGCGATCGCGGCATCGCCGATGACGTGGACATTGGGCACGAGTTTTGAGGCGAAGGTCACCGGATCGATCGGGCACCAGCCGGTGTGGTCGGCGGCGCCGGCGATCTCGGCGATGCGGCCGGCGCGTTGCGGCGGGATCACATTGGCAACTGCCGCGGTGTAGTTGCCGAAGTCGGTGACGATCTCGTTCGTCGCCGGATCGACCGACGTCACGCGGCCGCCCTGCGGCAGTGCGATCCGCTCGATCATGCCGGGATAGAGCTCCGTCCAGGCTTTCTCGAACAGCTTCTGCTGCGAGTAATTGTCCTTGGCGTCGAGCACCAGGATTTTCGACTTCGGCTTGTTCGCCTTCAGATAATGCGCGATCAGGCTGGCGCGCTCGTAAGGCGCGGGCGGACAGCGCAGCGGCGCGGCCGGCACCGCGATGACGACGAGGCCGCCATCGTCCATGGCTTCGAGCTGCCTGCGCAGCAGCATGGTCTGCTCGCCGGCCTTCCAGGCGTGCGGCATCTTCTCGGCGGCGGCCTCGTCGTAGCCGGGCAGGGCATCGAAGTGCATGTCGATGCCGGGGGCCAGCACGAGGCGGTCATAGGCGAGCGTCGTGCCGTTGGCGAGCGCGATGCTGCGCGCTTGGGCGTCGACCTTGGTGGCCGCCTGCGCGGCGATCGTGATGCCGTCGGCCGCAACCTTGTCGTAAGTGAATTGCTGTGCCGGGAGCTCACGCAGGCCTGCGATTACCTCGTTGCTGAACGGGCAGGCGGTGAAGGTCTTGTTCGGCTCGATCAGCGTGACCTGGAGTTTTGCATCGAGCCGCCGCAGCGCCCGCGCACAGGCCGTGCCGCCGAAGCCGCCGCCGATCACAGCGATGCGCGGTACAGCTTGCGCCAGCGATGGACGTGCCAGTGCGGCCGCTGCGACGGCAGCGGCGCCACGGACCACATCCCTGCGCGTCGGATGACGCGTGACGGCCATGCACGAGAATCCGAAAAAGGAAGCGGCGGCCGGTCGGGCCGCCGCTTCTGGTTGATCAGGCGAAGGAGATGTTCTGGTTGCGCAGCGGAAACGAGCGGATGCGCTTTCCGGTTGCTGCGAAATAGGCGTTGAGCACCGCCGGCGCCGCAACGCCGATGGTCGGCTCGCCTACGCCGCCCCAGAATCCGCCGCTCGGCACCATCACCGCTTCCACCTTCGGCATTTCGTTGATGCGCATCGAGTTGTAAGTGTCGAAATTGCTCTGCTCGATGCGGCCGTCCTTCACGGTGCAGCCGCCATAGAACAGCGCGCTGAGGCCGTAGACGAAGGAGCCCGCGATCTGCCGCTCGACCTGCGCCGGATTGACGACATAGCCCGGATCGGTGGAGGCGACGATGCGATGCACCTTGATCTTGCTGCCGTCGGTCACCGAGATCTCGGCGGCGCCGGCAACATAGCTGCCATAGCCCATCACCTGCGCGATGCCGCGATAGACGCCCTGCGGCGCCGGCGCGCTCCAGCCGATCTTCTCGGCCACGGCGTTGAGCACGGTGAGATGTTTGGGGTGCTTGCCCATCAGCTTGCGACGGAATTCGAGCGGGTCCTGGCCGGCGGCCAAGGCGAGCTCGTCCATGAAGCATTCCATGTAGATCGCGTTGTGATTGACGTTGACGCCGCGCCAGAAGCCCGGCGGGACGTGCGGGTTGCGCATCGAATGCTCGACCAGCAAATTCGGCACCGAATAGCCGATCGCGGCCTCGCCGGATTGCGCAACGCCCTGGAATGCGGCGGGGTCCATGCCGTTCTGCAGCGCTTCCGGGCGCACCGAGAACAGGATGGATTGGCCGGACAGCCGGTAGTGCAGCGCGACCAGGTTGTTGTCGGCATCGAACGCGCCGGTCAGCTTGCACTGCGTGATCGGGTGATACTTGCCGTGCTGCATGTCCTCTTCGCGCGACCACAGCAGCTTGACCGGCGTGCCCGGCATCTGCTTGGCGATCGCCACCGCCTGCCGGACATAGTCGGTCATGCCGCGCCGGCCGAAGCCGCCACCGAGCATCAGCTTGTGCACGTCGACCTTCTCCGCCGGCAGGCCGGAGGCCTCGAGCGCCGCAGCGAACGCCGCCTCGCCATTCTGCGTGCCGCACCACACCTCGCATTTATCAGGCGTGTAGAGCACGGTGGCGTTCATCGGCTCCATCGTGGCGTGGTTCTGGTAGGGGTAGCTGTAGACCGCTTCCACCTTCTTGGCCGCGCTTGCGATTGCGGCCTTGGCGTCGCCGTTCTGGTTGCCGACATAGGCCGGCTGCGCATTGTCGAGACCTTCGGCAAGCCATTTCGCGATCGTCTCGCTGGAGACTTTTGCGTTGTCGCCTTCGTCCCAGACGATTGGCAGCGCGTCGAGCGCGGTCTTGGCGTGCCACCAGGTGTCGGCGACGACGGCAACGGCGCTGTCGCCGACCGGCACCACCTTCTTGACGCCCTTCATGCCTGATATCTTGGCTTCGTCAAAACTCTTCACCTTGCCGCCGAACACCGGGCAGTCCTTGATCGCCGCGTTCAGCATGCCCGGCAGCTTGACGTCGATGCCGTAGATCATCTTGCCGGTGGTCTTGTCGACGGTGTCGAGGCGCTTGAGGCCCTTGCCGGCGATGGTCCAGTCCTTCGGGTCCTTCAGCTTGACGTCGGCCGGCGGCTCGAGCTTGGCGGCGGCTTCGGCGACCTTGCCGTAGGTCGTGGTCTTGCCCGATGCCGTGTGGGTGATGACCCCGCTCGTGACCTTGCACTCGGTGGCCGGCACCTTCCACTCATTGGCGGCGGCCTGGATCAGCATCACGCGGGCGGTGGCGCCGCCCTTGCGGACATAGTCCTGCGAGGTGCGGATGCCGCGGCTGCCGCCGGTCGAGAAATCGCCCCAGGCGCGCTTGCGGGCGACACTCTGGCCGGGCGTCGGATATTCGGTCGTGACCTTCGACCAGTCGCATTCCAGCTCCTCGGCGACGAGCTGGGCGAGGCCGGTCAGCGTGCCCTGGCCCATCTCGGAGCGGGCGATGCGGATCACCACGGTGTCGTCGGGCCGGATCACGACCCAAGCATTGACTTCAGGCGCGTTGACTTCAGGCGCGCCGTCGGCCGCGCGCACCACGGCCGGGCCGCCGAACGGCAGGTCGAGGCCGAGCGCGAGGCCGGCGCCGGCGGTTGCCGTGCCGATCACGAAGGCGCGGCGATTCAGTTTTGGCACGACGTGCTGGTTGACTTGCAGATTCATGGCTGCCTCCTCACGCGTTCGCGGCAGCATGGATCGCCTCGCGCACCTGCTGGAAGGTGCCGCAACGGCAGATATTGGTGATGGCGTCGTTGATGTCGTCGTCGCTCGGCTTCGGATTCTCCTTCAGCAGTGCCGCGACGGCCATGATCATGCCGCTCTGGCAATAGCCGCATTGCGGCACGTCGCTTGCGATCCAGGCGAGCTGCACCTTGTGCATTGCGCCGCCCGCCGCGAGGCCCTCGATGGTGATGACATCCTTGCCGGCCACTTCACCGACCGTGACGCCGCAGGAGCGCATCGCGACGCCGTCGACATGCACGGTACAGGCGCCGCATTGCGCAATGCCGCAGCCGTATTTGGTCCCCGTCAGTCCGACATTCTCTCTGATCGCCCACAGCAGTGGCGTGTCGTCCTCGACGTCTACATTGATTGTCTTGCCGTTGATTTTGAGGTTTGCCATCGCGGTCCCCTGAATGGTCCGATCCTCCGATCAGACTCCAGCGCGATGTTGGCCTTGAAACTGGAACGGTTCAAATCAAGAAAATGCGTTTGCAGCGCGGAAGAAAGTTGATGCTGTGGTGTTTGGTCGCGTACTGCACGCCCAACATGCCTGTCATGTCTTTTGCGGTGAGGCGACGGCCAGGCGCAGGAAGCTCATGACGCTGCCGAGCGCGGCAAATCCGGCACCAAGCGCCAGCGCGACCGTCGCGCCCTCACGGTCGGCCAACGCAAAGCAGAGCGCGGCGAGTGCGGCGCCGGTGGTCTGCCCGATCAGCCGCGCGGTTGCAACGATACCGCTGGCGCTGCCGCTGCGATGCGACGGCGCGCTTGACATGATCGCCTTCATGTTGGGGGTCTGGAAGAAGCCGAAACCGATGCCGCAGATCATGGTTCGCCAGACGATGTTGGCGACGCTGGGCTCCGGCGGCAGGGTCGCGAGCAGCACCATGCCAAGCCCGAGCAGCAGCATGCCGATGCCGCCGAGGATGCCGGCCGGATAGCGGTCCGACAGCCGGCCGCCGATCGGCGCCATGAAGGCGACCACCAGCGGCCAGGGCGTCATGAAGAAGCCGGTCTCGACCTGCGAGCGGTGCAGGATGTCCTCGAAGTAGAAGGGCAGGGAGACGAAGGCGAGGCCCTGCACAGCAAATGAGCAGACCGCGGTCGCAGCCGACAGCGCGAAGATCGGGCGGCGGAACAGGTCGATCGGCAGCATCGGTGCCGGATGATCGGCATGCCGCCGGGTCAGGATCCAACCGAACACCAGCGCGCCGACCAACTCGGCGATGACAAGCGCGGGCGCGGCCTTATGGGCGGCGCTGCCGATGCCGATGATGAACAGGCCGAGGCAGGCGCAGGCCAGCGCTGCGCCGAGAAAGTCGAAGGTGTGTTTGGCGCGCGGCGTCGTCGGCAGCGTCTTCAGGCCGATCAGCAATGCGACGATACCGAAGGGAAGGTTGACGGCGAACAGCCAGGGCCAGGTCCCGAGCGCGAGGATGCCGGAGGCAATAGTTGGTCCCAATGTAAACGCGGTCGCAACCACAAGCGCATTGTGGCCGAAGCCGCGGCCGTGCATCCGGCTCGGATACACGAAGCGCACCAGCGCGGTGTTGACGCTCATCAGGCCGCTGGCGCCGAGCCCCTGCAGGGTTCGCGCGACCAGGAGGCTCGGCAGCGACCACGCCAGCGCGCAGCCGAGTGACGCCAATGTGAACAGCAGGAGGCCGCCGAGATAGATCCGCTGATGGCCGACGATTTCGCCGAGCGCACCGAGCGGTAGCAGCGTCGCGACCAGGGCGATCTGATAGACGTTGACGACCCAGACCACTTCCGCAGGGCTGACATGCAGATCGTTGGCGATCGCGGGCAGCGCGATGTTGGCGATCGCGGTGTCGAGCGAGGCCATCGCCAACGCCGTGAAGATCGCGGCCACCGCCCAGCGGCGGCGTTCCCAAGGCAATCCATCGGTGATCGGCGCGGCTGCCGCGCCGGTGATCGGGGTCTTCTCGAGCATGCCTGAAAATGTCTCCGGGATCGCCATGTACTACGCCGGCATCCCGTTCCCCAGCCGCGCCATTGCATGATGCGTATGCGAAGCGGCTTTGCCGGGGACGCGCCGGCACGAGAATGCGAAACTGCGTCCCCACCCAAACTGTCATCGCCCGGCTCGACCGGGCGATCCAGTACGCCGCGGCCCTTCGGTTCAAGCGCTGCGGCCTCTGGAATACTGGATCACCCGCTTTCGCGGGTGATGACACCGCGTTGTTTGACATCTTGAATCGAGACCCACGCTCGCTGTCGTCCCGGCGAAGGCCGGGACCCATAACCACAAATGCTCATTGTTGAACGAAGCTGGAACGACGAGTCCGTTTCACAACACCTGCCGCGGAGTATGGGTCCCGGCTTTCGCCGGGACGACGCGGGGAGAGAGTCTTGTCTCTACCAACGCCCGTCATCGCCCGGCACTCGACCGGGCGATCCAGTACGCCGCCGAATTCATGTTCCCGTGCTGTGTCACACAACCGCACGCAGACGACTTTCGGATAGCTTGCGTCACAGGCGCGATCGACTACCCTTGGTATACAAGCAGGCGCGACGTCAGATCGCGCCGCAAGAGGGGAAGCGCGCATTGCACGGACAGGCCGACCGGCGCAGCGAAGCCATGCGAAGCGCCAGCGAGGGAACCCGGCGCCGTGCATTCACCGGCCTCTGGGTCGCAGCATTGCTGGCGATCCTCAGCTTCCTGGTCATCTATCCGGTCCTGATGCTGCTGCTCGGCGCGCTCACCGACACCAATCCGGTGGTCGACGGCATCCGTCTCAGCCTCAGCCATCTGTCGATCGCCAATTTCCTTGCCGTGCTCGCCAATCCGAATGTGGGGGAAGCGCTGCTCAACACGCTGATCGCCTGCGGAGGCGGCACGCTGATCGCGGTCGCGATCGGGCTGTTGTTCTCCTGGATCGTGGTTCGCACCAACACCCCGTTCAAGGGCTTCATCGCCGCGGCCAGCATCCTGCCGCTGTTCGCGCCGCCGCTGGTGGCGGGCGTGGCCTGGGCGATCCTCGGCTCGCCCAAGACCGGGCTGATTAACACGATGTTCAAGTGGATGGGCTCGGACCTCCGCATCGATCTCTATTCGATGTGGGGCCTGGTGTTCGTGTTCGGCATCTACTACGCGCCCTATGTCTACATGTTCACCTCGTCGGCGCTGCGCAACATGGACCCGAGCCTGGAGGAGGCCGCGGAAATCTCCGGCGCCAGCCCGTTCGTCACCCTGTTCACGGTGACGTTCCCGCTGATCATGCCGGCGATCGTCTCGGGCATGCTGCTGTCGTTCATCGTGATGCTCGGCATCTACGGTATCCCGGCCGTGCTCGGCGCGCCGACCAATTTGAATGTGCTCACGACCTACATCTTCAAGCTCACCAACTGGTCGCCGCCGCTCTACAACACCGCCGCCGCGGTCGCGATCATCCTGATGGTGGTCACGGGGCTGCTGGTCTATCTGCAGCAGAAACTGCTGAGCGGGCGCAGCTACACCACCGTCGCCGGCAAGGCGTTCCGGCCGCGCAGCCTCGATCTCGGGCCGTGGCGCTGGCTGACCTTCGCGCTCGGGATCGTCTATCTGCTCGTCGTCGTGGTGCTGCCATCGCTGGCGCTGATCGTCGCGGCCTTCCGCAAGTTCATGTTCATCCGCGACGCGGCCAGCCTGTTCGACACGCGGCAATACTCGCTGATGCATTTCGAGAGCATCTTCGACAATCCGCTGACCTTGAAATCAATCTACAACGCCATCGAGGTCGGAATCATTACGGCTGTCGTCGGCGGCGCGCTGGCCTTTGCGATCGGCTACACCATCCATCGCACCCGCATCGCCGGACGCGGCGCCATCGACCTGATCTCGACACTGCCGGTCGCGATCCCCGGGCTCGTGGTCGGCGTCGCCTATCTCTGGGCCTGGATCGGCGTGCCCGGCGGGCTCTACGGCACGATCTGGATTCTCGCGCTCGCCTTCATCGCGCGCTTCATGCCCGACACCGTGAAGGCGCTGTCGACCTCGTTCCTGCAGATCCATCGCGAGCTCGAGGAGGCCGCCTGGGTCTGCGGCCGGGGCATGCTCGGCACCATCACGTCGATCGTGTTGCCGCTGGCGCGGCCGGGCGTGCTGGCGTCGATGACGCTGCTGTTCGTGCTGGCGATCCGCGAGCTCGGCTCATCGCTGTTCCTCTACACCAGCAACACGATGGTGATGTCGGTGCTGCTGCTCGACTATTACGAGGGCGGCAATGTCGGCAAGACCGCCGCGTTCAGCCTGGTGCAGACCGTGCTGCTCGGCGTCCTGATCGGCGGCGCCAATTGGTTGTCGCGCGGATCCGCGCAGCGCAGCGCGGCACGGACCGGATAACAATAAACGAGGGGAGGATTGCGATGGACAGACGGACCTTCTGCAAATTGGCCTTGGCGAGCGCAGCGACACTTGCGCTAGCGCCGCGGGCGCGAGCGGACGAATTCGGCTCGCCCGAGCTGATCGCCGCCGCCAAGGCCGAAGGCAAGCTCGTCTTCTACACCGCGAATTACGCCGAGATCGAGCAGCAGGTGATCAAGCTGTTCAACAAGCGCTTCCCCGAGATCAAGGTCGAGATGGTGCGCGCGCCCGGCGGCCAGCTCATCACCCGCGTCAAAACGGAAGCCGCCGCCGGCAAGCTGATCGCCGACATCGTCGATCACTCGGATCGTGCGCTGATGCTGCCGCTGGAGGATCTGTTTCAGGATTACGCGCCGCCGAACGCGGCCGATTACAGCAAGGATGCGCTGGTCTCCGCGAAGCTGTGGCCGCGCGCCACCATCGCCTGGTCGATCGCCTACAACACCGAGCTGGTGAAGGATCCGCCGAAATCCTGGATGGACCTGACCAAGCCGCAATATGACAAGCTGACGGGCCAGGTGTTTGCGCAGTCCGGCGGCACCACCTGGACGCGGATCATGTTCGAGCGCCAGGTGCTCGGCGAGGACTACTGGGCCAAGCAGGCCGCCACCCATCCGGTGCTGTATCCCTCCGGCGCGCCGATGGCCGACTCGCTGGTGCGCGGCGAGATCGCGATGGGGCCGCTGCTCTACAATGTGATCTACCAGAAGAAGAAGGACGGCGCGCCGGTCGAGATCTTCTTTCCGCCGGAGGGCGTTCCGGTCAATCCCTACGCCAGCGGCATTCCGAAGACGGCCGCGCATCCCAATGCAGCAAAGCTGTTCCTGAACTGGTGCCTGTCGAAGGAAGGACAGACCTTCATGGTCAAGGAGCTCGGCAATCTCACCTCGTTGAAGCAGCCGCCGGCATTTCCTGAAGGCTTCGATCCCAAGGTGGTCAAGCTCTGGTATCCGAAGTTCGACGACTACGTGAAGCTGCACGCCGCGTGGGTCGCGGACTGGGACAAGACGTTTGGTTACCGGCAATAGGCGGCGAGGCAGGCGATGACGGCAACGCTCGAAGTCACCGATCTCAGGAAGCAGTTTGCGATCGGCCGCCCGGCGATCGATGGCGTCAGCTTTGGCGTGCCGGCTGGCGAGATCGTGGTGCTGCTCGGGCCGTCGGGCTGCGGCAAGACCACGACGCTGCGCTGCGTCGCCGGGCTCGAGCACCCGACCGGCGGCGAGATCAGCATTTCCGGGCGGGTGGTGTCGTCGCCGGCGCGCGGCGTCCTGGTGCCACCGCGCGCGCGTAACCTCGGCATGGTGTTCCAGTCCTATGCGGTGTGGCCGCACATGACGGTGCGGCAGAACGTGATCTATCCGCTGAAGCACCGAACGATCGGGCGCATCGATGCCGCCCGCATGGTCGAGGAGGCGCTGGCGCTGGTCGGGCTGTCTGATTACGCCGACCGGCCGGTGGTGGCGCTGTCGGGCGGGCAGATGCAGCGCATCGCGCTGGCGCGCAGCATGGTGTACCGGCCGCAATTGCTGCTGCTCGACGAGCCGTTGTCGAACCTCGATGCCAAATTGCGCCTGCGGCTGCGCGACGATCTCCGCGTCATCCTCAAGCAGACCGGGATGACTGCGCTCTATGTCACCCATGATCAGGCCGAGGCGGTCGTGCTTGGCGACCGGATCGGCGTGATGCGCGACGGCAAGCTGTTGCAGATGGACACGCCCGATGTGATCTACAACCGCCCGGCCGATCTGTTCGTCGCCAATTTCACCGGCGCGACCAACGAGCTCGCGGGCACGCTCGTCGCGTGCAACGGCAAGTACGGCACGGTCGATTTCGGCGACGGCCGACAGGGCGAGGTGGCCCTGTTTCAGGCGCTGGCGCCTGACGAGAAGGTCCGCGTCGCGCTGCGGCCGGAGAATATCGCGATCGGCCGGCCCGACGGCGCCAACACATTTTCGGCGAAGGTGCTCGACCGCCGCTACCAGGGCACGCAGACCGCCTACGGCATCGAGCTGTTCGGCAAACGGCTGGAAGCGATCGAGCTCGGCACCGCCGCGCGCCATCAGGTCGGCGTCGAGGCCCAGGTTGCGCTGCCGCGCGAATGCCTGTGGGCCTATCGCGACACCGGGCCGGCATCGCAGGACTGACTTGAATCTACTGTAACGCCATTCCAGATGTCTTGATCACTGTCGTCAGCTTCTGCCGATCGACCTTCATCAGCGCGGCGAGCTCGTCGAGCGACATCGGCTTACCCGGAATGTTGGCGAGCGACAGCTGGCGCTGCACGTCGGGGTTCTGCAACGCCTTGTTGATCGCCGCATTGATCTTCGCAAGCAGCGGCGCCGGCGTCGCGGCCGGCAGGTAGATGCCGTACCAGGGAACGTAAGCGGCTTCCGCGAAGCCGGCTTCCGCGATCGTCGGGACGTCGGGCAGGTCGGGCACGCGTTTGTCGGTGAACACCGCGAGCGGCTTGACGCTGCCGGCCTTGATGTGCGGCAGCGCGAGTTCGAGCGAAACGATCTCGAAATGCATCAAGTTGGTCATCAGGTCGATCAACGCCTGCGGCTGGCCCTTGTAGCCGACATTGGTCAGCTTGATGCCGGCGACCTGAAACAGTTTTTGCGCGCTGAGGTCGATCGACGATCCGGTGCCGGGATTGCCGAAGTTGAATTCTCCGGGCTGCTTGCGCGCCAGCTCGACGAACTCGCCGATCGTCTTCACCGGCATCGACGGATGCACCAGCGCCACGCTTTGATTCCAGACCGCTAGGCCGACGCATGTGAAGTCCTTGGCCGCGTTCCAGCCGGCGTCCTTGTAGAGGTCGGGGTTGACCAGCAAAGCGGGGCCGGTGACGAGCCAGGTGTAGCCGTCCGGCTCGCTGCGCGCGACCGCAGCGGTGCCGATATTGCTGTTGCCACCGGGGCGCGCCTCCACCACGACGGTCTGCTTCCAGTCGCGGCCGACCTGCTCGGTCACCGCGCGCGCGACGATATCGACGATGCCGCCGGCAGGGTAGGGCACGATGATGTGGATCGGCCGGCTCGGATAATTGTCTTGCGCCCGTGCATCGATGCTGCCGCTCAGCGCCGTGATGACGCCCACGAGCAAGGCGATCGCGGTCGTGATGCCACGCACGTCTCCCTCCCCAGATGTGCCGCATCGTTCGTTGCGATGCGTGTTCTAGTAATTCGTCACCAGCGAGCGGATGCTGCGGGCGAGGCCGAGGATGCGCGGCCCGCATTCGCGCTCGATCTGCTCGGCGCTGAAGCGGAACGAGGGGATGCCGCAATTGACCGACAGGCATTCGCCGGCGGGTGTGCGATACAGTGGCGCGGCGACGCCGAAGATCTCGCGCCGCCATTCGCCGAGCGAGACGGCGAAGCCGCGCTCGTTGCAGAGCTCGATGTCCGGCAGCGTGCGCCGCTCGACATAGTCGAGCTCCTCGGGACGTTCGGCCTTGACGCGCGCGACATAGGCGTCGCGTTCGTTCTTGGTGAACAGTGAAAGCAGCGCGCGCCCGACCGCGGTTGGTGCCAGCGAGGAGACGAAGCCGACGTCAGGCACGTGCGGCACCGCGTCGGTGGTGCGCAGTGTCTCGACATAGATGAAGTCGAGCCCGAACGGCATCGCGATCGATACCGTGCCGCCGGTGTAGGCGGCGAAGTCGCGCATCAGCGGACGCGCGAGCTGGCGGACCTTGAGCGACGACAGCACCGGATAGGCGGCGGCGAGCACGCCGAGCCCGAGCATGAAGCGGCCCTTGGGGTCGCGCCTGAGATAGCCGAGCTGCTCCAGCGTGTAGGTCAGGCGCGAGACGGTCGGCCGCGACAGGCCGGTGTGCTCGGCAAGCTCGGCATTCGAGAGCGGACCTGTGTGGTTGCGGAACGCGGCCAGCACGTCGAGCCCGTGCGCCAGGGTGGTCGCAAAGGACGGATCGGTCTGGGGTTCGAGCGAGGACAATGCCGCCATACGAAATACTGGTCCTAAAGAGACAGAAATGTCAATATATCGAAATGAATTTGCAAATCGTTTCGAGATAGGCTTATCTCTCGCCCAAAGGGCGGGAGGCAGTATGGATTTCGATCTGTCCGAACGATCGGAGTGTTGGCGGCGGGATCTGTCGGCCTTCTTCGAGAAGGAGGTGCTGCCGCGCCATCGCGCCTGGCTCGACCACGTCCGCGCGCAGAGCGACACGCCGCCCTTCATGGCCGAGCTGCAGCAGAAAGCCCGCGCCGCCGGCCTGTGGAATCTCGGCCTGCCTGAACTCGCCGATGATGAGCCGGGCACGCGGCTTTCCAATCTCGACTACGCGCCGCTGGCGGAGATCATGGGACGGCTGTTCTGGGCGCCGGAGGTGTTCAACTGCCAGGCGCCCGATGTGCCGAACATGATCGCGTTGCAGAATTGCGCGACGCTGGAACAGAAGAAGCGCTGGCTGGCGCCGCTGCTCAACGCCGAGACGCGTTCCGCCTTCGGCATGACCGAGCCCGATGTCGCCTCGTCCGATGCCACCAACATCGCGACAAGGATGGTGCGCGACGGCGACCACTACATCATCAATGGGCGGAAGTGGTTCATCACCGGCGCCGCGCATCCGCGCTGCAGCTTCCTGATCGTGATGGGGGTGACCGATGCCGGCGCCGAGCGCACCAGCCGGCATTCCTGCATCATCGTGCCGATGGATGCGCCCGGCGTGCGGCTGGTGCGGCGGCTGCGCTGGATGGGCTGCGAGGATCATGTCGCGCCGATCGGCGAGCTTGAATTCGTCAATGTGCGGGTGCCGGCGGAGAATCTGCTCGGCGCCGAGGGCGAGGGGTTCAAGGTCGCGCAGGTCCGGCTCGGGCCGGCGCGCATCCACCACTGCATGCGTTCGATCGGGCTCTGCGAGCTGCTGATCGAGTTGATGATGGCGCGCGCCGCGGAGCGCAGCGCATTCGGCCGCACCGTGATTCAGTACGACACCGTGCAGCGCTGGATCGCCGAGGCCCGCGTCGAGCTGGAGCAGGCGCGGCTGCTCGCGTATCGCTGCGCCTGGCGGCTCGATCAGGCCGGCCATCATGGCGCCTGGCGCGACGTCTCGCTGATCAAGGTCGCGGTGCCGGCGATGCTGCAGAAGGTCGCCGACCGCGCCATGCAGGTGTTCGGCGCGATGGGCGGCTCCGACGACACGCCGATCCATCAGGCGCTGGCGTGGGGACGGCTGCTGCGGATCGGCGACGGGCCCGACGAGGTGCATCTGCGGCAGATCTTCCGGATGGAGCCGATGCCGAACTGGTCGATCGCCAACTCGCCCTATCTTGCTGCACATCCCGCCTGAGCGGCGCTAGAGTATCCACCGAATTTCCCCGAACGAGGCGCCTTCCGATGACGATGACCGAGCAAGCCCGAGACGCAAAGCCCGCCGTGATCGACAAGGAGCGGCTGCGCTCGAAATACCGAGAGGAGCGCAACAAGCGGCTGCGTCCCGACGGCAATGACCAGTATCTCCAGATCAAGGGCCAGCTCGCGCATTATCTCGAGGATCCCTACACGCCGGTCGTCGAGCGCGCGCCGAAGACCGATCACGTCACCTTCGCCTTCATCGGCGGCGGCTTTGCCGGGCTCGCCACGGCGGCGCGGCTGACCGAGGCCGGCGTCAAGGATGTCCGCATTGTCGAGAAGGGCGGCGATTTCGGCGGCACCTGGTACTGGAACCGGTATCCCGGCGCGCAATGCGACACGGCGTCGATGGTCTACATGCCGCTGCTCGAAGAGACCGGCCACATGCCGTCGGAGAAATACGCGCATGCGCCGGAGATCCTGGCGCACTGCCAACGGATCGGCCGGCAGTTCGGTCTCTACGACAATGCGCTGTTTCACACCGAGGTGACGAGCCTCGACTGGGACGCGGCGCAATCGCGCTGGGTCATCCGCACGACGCGGGGCGATGCTTTCACCGCGCAATATGTCGGTATCGGCACCGGCCCGCTGCACGTGCCGAAGCTGCCGGGCATTCCCGGCATCGAGCGCTTCAAGGGCCACTCGTTCCATACCAGCCGCTGGGATTACGACTACACCGGCGGCGATCCCCGGGGCGCGCCGATGGACAAGCTTGCCGACAAGCGCGTCGGCATCATCGGCACCGGCGCGACGTCGGTGCAGTGCATTCCGCATCTCGCGCGCGCCTGCAAGGAGCTCTACGTGTTCCAGCGCACGCCGTCGTCGGTCGACGTGCGCGGCAACGGGCCGATCGATCCCACGTGGTTTGCCGATATCGCGACCCCGGGCTGGCAACAGCGCTGGCTGGAGAATTTTACCGCCAACCAGGCCGGTGGATCGGCCGAGGAAGATCTGGTGCAGGACGGCTGGACTGACCTGTCGAAGCGGATCCGCGCCAAGATCATGCTGCTGCCGCGCGAGCAGCGCAGCGTGGAAAATATGCGGGCGGCGTTCGAGGATTCCGACTTCGAGAAGATGGAGGAGATCCGCAACCGGGTCGACACCATCGTGCGTGATTCCGGCACGGCGAAAAACCTCAAGGCCTGGTATGGCCAGCTCTGCAAGCGGCCGTGTTTCCATGACGCCTATCTGCAGGCGTTCAACACGCCCGGCACCCATCTCGTCGATACCGACGGCAAGGGCGTCGAGGAGATCACCGAGAACGGGATCGTCGTCGCGGGCAAGGAGTACAAGCTCGACTGCATCATCTACGCGTCCGGCTTCGAGGTCGGCACCGAGTATAAGCGGCGGGCGGGCTTCGACGCGACGGGCCAGGACGGCATCAAGTTGTCGGAGTATTGGGGCGAGGGCATGCGCACCAAGCATGGCATCCATGTGCATGGCTTTCCGAACCTGTTCTTCGTGCAGCCGACGCAGGGCGCCGATCTGATCTCCAACGTGCCGCATAATCTGACGGAAGCGGCGCGCACCATTGCCCTGATGGTCGGACACGCGCAGGCCAATGGCTTCAAGGAAATCGAAGTCAGCAAGGAAGCCGAGAACCGCTGGGTCGAGCTGCTGCTGACCGCGGTCGGCCGGATGATCGGCGGTCCCGATTGCACGCCCGGCTACTACAACAATGAGGGACGCGAGCCCGGGCCCGCGGCCAAGCTCAATGTCGGCTATCCAGCGGGCGCGCTCGCCTATTTCAAATATATCGACGAGTGGCGCCGCAGCGGCCAGTTCGAAGGCGTGCAATTCCGCTGAGCGGTGCGCGATCGGGACTGATTTCTGCCTAACGAGGGAGTGCCTGAGTATGACCCAGACAACCGCAGGTGAGACGTCGCACGAAGGTCCGAAGGCGGCATCCGCGCCGGTCATCGCGCAGCACGAGGCGACGCTGAAGGCGCTGCCGTTCTCCGACACCAGAGACTTCGACGACGCTGCGCGCGGCTTCCTCGGCACCATCGAGAACGCGCGCATCACCTCGGCCCAGGGCAGGGTGGTCTGGAGTCTGGAGCCTTACGGCTTCCTCTCCGAGGAGAAGGCGCCTGCGACGGTTGACCCGAGCCTGTGGCGGCAGTCGCGGCTCAACATGCATCACGGCCTGTTCGAAGTGGTGCCGGGTGTCTACCAGGTGCGCGGGCTCGACATCGCCAACATGACGCTGATCGAGGGCGACAAGGGCGTCATCGTGGTCGACACCCTGACCTCGATCGAGGGCGCGCGCGCCGCGATGGAGCTGTACTTCCAGCACCGCGGCAAGCGGCCGGTCGCCGCCGTGATCTTCAGCCATACCCACACCGACCATTGGGGCGGCGCGCGCGGCGTGCTCGACGACGCCATGCTGGCGGCGGGCGTGCCGATCATCGCGCCGAACTTCTTCATGGAGCACGCGGTCTCCGAGAACATCATCGCGGGGCCGGCGATGCTGCGCCGGGCGCAATATCAGTTCGGGCCGTTCCTCGCCAAGGGCGTGCGCGGCCATGTCGATTGCGGCCTCGGCAAGACGATGGCGGCGGGCGGCGTGGCGCTATTGCGGCCGACCGATCTGATCATCGCGACCGGCGACAAGCGTATCATCGACGGCGTCGAGTTCGAATTCCAGATGGCGCCGAACAGCGAAGCGCCGGCGGAGATGCATTTCTTCCTCCCGCGCTACAAGCTGTTGAACCTCGCGGAGAACTGCACGCACAATTTCCACAATCTGCTGCCGTTCCGCGGCGCCGATGTGCGCGATGCGCTGGCCTGGTCGAGATATCTCGGCGAAGCGTTGCAGATGTGGGGTGGCAAGGCCGAGGCGATGTGCGGCCAGCATCATTGGCCGGTGTGGGGACGCGAGCGGATCGACACCATGATCCGCGAGCAGCGCGATCTCTACAAATACGCGCATGACCAGACCATCCGGTTGATGAACCACGGGCTCAATGCGGCCGAGATCGCCGAGGCGATCCGGCTGCCGCAGAGCCTGGAGGGCGCCTGGCACGGCCGCGGCTATTACGGCCATATCAGGCACAATGTGAAGGCGATCTATCAGAAGTATCTCGGCTGGTACGACGCCAATCCGGTCAACCTGGATCCGTTGCCGCCGGTCGAGGCCGGCAGGAAGTATGTCGAGTATATGGGCGGCGCCGACGCGATCCTGAAACGCGCCGCGGCTGACTTCGCCAAGGGTGAATTCCGCTTCGTGGCGCAGGCCGTCAGCCATCTCGTGTTCGCCGAGCCCGACAACCAGGCGGCCCGCGCATTGCTGGCCGATACTTTTGAGCAATTGGGCTATGCCGCAGAGAGCTCGACCTGGCGCAACGCCTATCTGTTCGGCGCGCAGGAGCTGCGGCAGGGCATGCCGAAGACGCCGCCGCGCTCGCCGATGCCGCGCGAGACGCTGGCTGCGCTGCGCACCGGGCAGCTCTGGGACGTGCTCGGCATCCGCCTCAACGGCCCCAAGGCCGAAGGCAAGCACATCGTGCTGAACTGGAGCTTCACCGACACGGGCGAGACCTTCGTCCTCAACCTCGAGAACTCGGCGCTGACTTACATCGAGGGCGCGCAGGCCGCGGATGCGCACGCCAGCTTCACGCTGGCGCGCAGCGTGCTGGACGAGGTCATCGCCAGGCTGACCACGTTCCCGGAAGCCGTCGCCGCCGGCAAGGTCAAGGTATCCGGCGAGCCGCTGCGGCTTGGTGAATTGATGATGCTGATGGATGAATTCCCGCGGATGTTCGAGATCGTCGAGCCGAAGCGGACGGTGGTGAGGTAACGCCGCGCATGCGGAATCATAACCGTCACCCTGAGGAGCGCGGAACGCGCGTCTCGAAGGGTCGACGGCCCGGCTGGTGCTCGATTCATCCTTCGAGGCTCGCTCCGCTCGTACCTCAGGATGACGGAGTGGCCAGACGTGTCCACGTCATTGCGAGGAGCGGAGCGACGAAGCAATCCATCTTTCCCCGAGTGGAGAGGTGGATTGCTTCGCTTCGCTCGCAATGACGGCGAAGGTCGCCGATTGCCGCTTCAAATCCCGAGATATGCCGCCTGCACCTGCTTGTTGTTGGCGAGCTCGGCGCTGGTGCCCTGCATGATCACATTGCCGCTTTCCAGGACATAGGCGCGCTGCACCAGTGACAGCGCGCGGCTGACATTCTGCTCGACCAGGAGGATCGCGGTGCCCATCTTGTGGATCTCGCCGATCTTCTCGAAGGTCACGTCGGTCATCACGGGCGCGAGGCCAAGTGAGGGTTCGTCCAGCATCAAAAGGCGCGGCTTCAGCATCAGCCCGCGGCCGACTGCGACCATCTGCTGCTCGCCGCCGCTCATGGTGCCGGCGAGCTGCTTCCTGCGGTCGGCGAGGCGAGGGAAGATGCTGTAGACGAGCTCCATCGTGCGTCCGCGATCCGCCTTGGCCTTCGGTGTATAGGCGCCGATCTCGAGATTCTCCTGCACCGTCATGTCGGGGAATACCTGGCGGCCTTCGGGGACATGCGCGATGCCGAGCTCGGGGATCCGGTACGGCGGCAGCGTCGCAAGGTCGACGCCGTCGAAGGTGACCTTGCCTCCGAACAGTTTGACGAGGCCGGAGACCGCGCGCAGCGTCGTGCTCTTGCCGGCGCCGTTGGCGCCTAGCAGGCCGACGGCTTCGCCCTCGCCAATCGAGATGCTGACATCAGTGATGGCAGGGACCGAACCGTAGCTGGCGCTGACGCGGGAGAGCTCAAGCATGGGCGTCTCCCGGCGCCGGCGGATGCACGTAGGAGCCGAGATAGGCGCGGATCACCTCCGGATTCTCCACGATCTCCTTCGGCGCGCCCTCGGCGATCTTCTGGCCGTGGTCCAGCACCACGATGTGGCGCGCCACCGCCATGATCGCGCGCATCACATGCTCGACGATCACGATGGTCAGGCCGCTGGCGGAAAGCTTCTTCACCAGCGCCACCGCCTGGTCGATCTCGGCCGGATTGAGCCCGGCCATCACCTCGTCGAGCAACAGGATCCTCGGTTGCGTCGCCAGCGCGCGGGCCATCTCGAGGCGGCGCTGGTCGATGGTGGTGAGGTCGCGGGCGCGCGTCTGCTCCTTGGCACCGAGGCCGACGAACTCGATCGCCTCGAGCGCCTTGCTGCGTGCCGCGGCAATGTGACGGTCGCGCAGGAAGGCGCCGGTCATCACATTGGCGAGCACGGTCATTGCGCCGAACGGCTTGGCCACCTGGAAGGTGCGGGCCATGCCGAGCGCACAGACATCGTGCGGCTTGAGGCCCACGACCTCATGACCGAAGGCGATCACCGAGCCGGAGTCCGGCCGGTGAAATCCGGTGATCAAATGAAAGCTCGTGGTCTTGCCGGCGCCGTTCGGCCCGATCAGCGCGACCGTCTCGTTCTCCTGCACGGTGAAGCTGACGTCCTGCACGGCGCGCAGGCCGCCGAAGCGCTTGCTGAGACCCTTGACGACCAGTGCTTCTGCCATCGGGTCGACCTCAGGCGCGCGCCGGCTTGCGCCGGATGTAACGGTGATAGACGTCGCTCGCGAACCCGATCAGCCCGGTCGGCCGCCACAGGATGACAGCCATCAGGATCAGGCTGTACACCGTGAGCTGGATGCCGCCCACCGAGCTGCCGAGCCAGCTTTGTAGCAGCGCCGAGGTGGTCTCCAGCAACACGGTGCCGATCACCGGACCCCAAAGCGTGCCGATGCCGCCGACGATCGACACCAGCGCCGCCTCGATCGAGACGTTGAAGCTGAACGCGGTCGCCGGATCGATGAAGTAGATGTACTGGGTGTAGAAGGTGCCGGCGAGCGCGGTCAGGAACGCGCTGATCATGTAGATGTCGCGCTTGATCTTGGGGGCGTTGACGCCGACTGCTTCGGCGGCATCTTCATCCTCACCGATCGCGACGAGGTAGTAGCCCATCCAGGATTTTTCGATCCTGTGGGTGATCCATAGCCCGAGCGCGAGCAGTCCGAGCACGACATAGTAATAGGACGACTTCTCCTCGAACTGCATCATCAGCGGCGCGCTGCCGAGATTCGGGATCGTGGTGCCTTCCGCGCCCCAGGCGAAATCGCGGAATTTGAGGAAGATCAGCATCAGCACCTGGGCGGTCGCGATCGTCGCGATGGTGAAATAGGGGCCGCGCAGGCGGAAGCAGAGCCAGCCGATCGGCAGGCTCGCCAGCATCGCGACCACGCCGCCGGCGACCATCCCGATCCAGGGCGAGATGCCGTAGTTCACCTGCATGATGGTCGAGGTGTAGGCGCCGAGCCCGAAATAGGCGGCGTGCCCGAGCGACAGCTGCTTGGCATAGCCGCCCATCAGGTTCCAGGCGACGCCGATGAAGGAGAACAAGAGGATGCGGATGAAGATGTCGATCGCGAAGGACGAGGTGACGAGCTGCGGCAGAGCGAGCATCACGACCGCCCCGATCACGAGCCACAGCCATTTCATTTTGCCTGAGGTCTGCATCAGCGGCCTCTTCTGGCGCCGAGACCGCTCGGCCTGAAGGCGAGCGTCAGCAGCAGCAGCCCGAACACCACGATCAGGCCGGAATCGGCGCCGACGAACTGGATGCCGAGCGATTCCGCGATGCCCATCATCAGGCTCGCGACTAGCGCGCCCATCACATTGCCGAGCGTGCCCATGACGACGGCGACGAACGCCATCAGCACGAACACCTGGCCGACGAACGGATAGGCCGAATAGAACGGCATCAAGAGCGAGCCGGCGGCGCCCGCGAGCGCCAGCGCGGTGCCGAACGCCACCGCGAACACGCGGTTCGGATTGATCCCCATCAGCATCGCGACGTCGCGGTTCTGCGACGCAGCGCGCATGGCGCGGCCGAGATCGGTGGTGTGCAGGAACACCCAGAGCAGGCCGCTCAGCGCCATCGCGACCGCGAAGGCGATCAGCTTCGCCACCGGGATGTACAGTCCGCCGATGTGCCACGCTTCATCCGAATAAGAGGTATGGACGGTGCGGTAATTGGCGCTGAACAGCATCAGCGAGAGATTGAGCAGCAAGAGCGACAGCGCGAAGGTCAGGAAGATCTGCGGCATGTCGTTCGGCCCGAGCACCCTGCGGATCAGGAAATGCTGGATCAGGACGCCGGCAAGGAACAGCACCGGCATCGAGACAACAAGCGAGACCAGCGGATCGATGCCGAACTGGGTGGCGAGGAAGAACGAGATGTACATCCCGATCATCACGAACTCGCCTTGAGCGAAATTGACGATCTTGACCACGCCGAAGATCAGCGTGACTCCGATGCTGACAAGCGCGTAGATGCCGCCGATGAGCAGGCCGTTGATCACAGCCTGGGCCAGTGTCTCCCACATGCGATGCGACCGCGGTTCAGGTCTTCATCAACGGGGCGCGGGCGTCTTCCTTGGGGAAGATGCTGGCGAGGTCGGCGTTCTGCCACTGCACGCCGACCGGACGGCCATAGACGTTCTTGCCGTCAGGCCCGAACTTCACCTTGCCGCCCGGCGCCATCGCCGCATAGCCGGAGGAGACGTCGAGCGTCGAGAGCGCTTCGCGCACCTTCTTCGGATCGGCAGAGGCGGCGCGCTCCAGCGCATCGGCCAGCATGAAGGTCTGCGCGACCAGGCCGCCGGCATATTCGAAGGCGAATTCGCCGGTGCGCTTCTTGAACTCGGCGTTGACCTTCTGGGCGTCCGCGTTGACGTCGTGGTTCCAGTGCGCGACGCCCTGCAGGCCTTCGGCCGCCTTGCCGACATTCTTGTAGAAATCCGGCATCACGAAACCGCCCGAGCCGCCATTGATCGCGATGTCGAGCCCGACCTGCTTCACGGTGCGCACGATCAGGATGAGGTCGTTGAGGTAGGACAGCGAGAACAGCGTATTGGCGCCGGAGGCCTTGACCTTGTTGATCAGCGGGCTGGCATCGGTGAAGCCGGCCGAGTAGGGCTCGAACATCACGATCTCGACGCCTTCGCCCGGCGCCAGCTCCTTCAGCCCGTTCGAGGTCGAGGTGCCGAACGCGGTGTTCTCGAAGATGACGGCGACCTTGGCCTGATCGCTGACGAGCTTGGCCATCTGCAGCTGCGCCTTGGCGAATTGCGAGGCGCGCGCGAACGGCGTGAAGGTGTAGCTGCGTCCCTTGTTGAGCTGGTCGGAGCTCGATCCGGTGATGATCGGAACGTGAGCGCGCTCGCAGACCTCGCTCGCGATCAAGGTCAGCGCGCTGGCGTAGCAGCCGTGGATCGCCGACAGCTTGTTGCCGGTGATCAGGCGGTCGGTCTCGGTGCGCGTCACCGTGGTGTCGCTCTGCACATCGGAGACGATGAGGTTGAGCTTGGCGCCGCCGAGCGACTTGATGCCGCCGGCCTCGTTGACCATGTCGACGGCGAGCTTGGCTGCCGCAACGCAGCCGGTGCCGATCTGCGCCATGCTGCCGGTGGTCGGATAGAGCGCGCCGATATTGATCGGGTCGGCGGCCCAGCCGCGCAGCGGGACCGCGCCGAATGCGCCGGCTGCGAGGACGCCGCCGGTCTTGGCCAGGAACTTGCGGCGGTTCAGTTTGGTCCGTGAGGCTTGGTTCGGTGCGGCATTATTAATGGCCGGCGGCTTGCGGTCCCCTGTCATGGCGTTCCCCCTGTGCGACCACGGCCCGGTTGCTCCGTCCGCTCGCTTATTATTTTTTGCTCAAGCGGGGCGCATAAGAGCACGTAATTCGGCAATCGCAAAGGCGATATCGGCCGGGCTCATCAGGAAACGAATTGCAACTGGTGCGTCGCAACAATCGTGCGACGCGCGCATGCGGGCAGCTTCGTAGCGTGAGAGCCGCCGCCAGACACGACGGTATTATTGACAATCGAATGACCCGACGAACCGGCACGGACCGTGCCGGCCGGCCCGCCGGATCATTCGATCGGCCGCTGCAACTTCTATTCCGCGCTCGCCACCAGCTTGAAGCGTGGCTTGGCTTCCATCAGGCTGCGATAGGCGGCGAGATAGTCGAGCGCCATCCGGCGTGCGGTGAAGCGGGTCTCGAACTGCTTGCGGATCGCGTCGCGGTTGAGCGTCGACAGACGGCCGACGGAGGAGATCGCGCTGATCTCGTCCTCGACGATGAAGCCGGTCAGGCCATCCTCGATGATCTCCGGCACCGAACCGCGGTTATACGCGATGACGGGCGTGCCGCAGGCCATCGCCTCGATCATCACGAGGCCGAACGGCTCCGGCCAGTCGATTGGAACCAGGAGCCCGATCGCGCCGCTGAGAAAATCCGGCTTCTCGCGGTCGCTGATCTCGCCGATGAACTCGACCAGCGGATTGTTCGTGATCAGCGGCTTGATCAACTCGTCGTAATATTCCTGGTCGGCGCGATCGACCTTGGCTGCGATCTTCAGCGGAATGCCGCAGCGGGTTGCGATCTTGATCGCGCGATCGACGCCCTTCTCCGGCGCGATGCGTCCGAGCACCGCGAGATAGGATTGCCTGGCCGGTTGCGGCGTCAGCAGATTCTCCGGCAGGCCGTGATGGATGGTGCGCACCCAGTGTGCCTGCGGCACCGGCCGCCGCTGGGCATTGGAGATCGAGATCACCGGGATCTTGGAGAAGGTGTTGAAGACGGGCTGATGCTCCGGCAGGTCGAGCCGGCCGTGCAGCGTGGTCACGAACGGCGTCGGCTGCCGCGCGAACAGCGACCATGGGTAATAGTCGAGATGGCAGTGCAGGAAGTCGAATTCCTCGTCGTCGGCTTTCTGCCGGACCCGCTCCAGCATCACCATGTGCAGCGCATTGGGGTCGCGGACGGAGCCGTCGAGCCGCAGTGCCTTCGGCCAGGTCGCGTCGAGCTTCGCGGAGGTCTGTGAATCGCCACTGGCGAACAACGTCACGTCATGTCCAAGTGTTACAAGTTCTTCGGTCAGCCAGTGCACGACCCGTTCGGTGCCGCCGTAGAGCTTGGGGGGAACAGCCTCCGTCAGCGGGGCAACCTGCGCGATGCGCATTTCTCCGTCTCCTGTTTGTGATGTGGAATGAACTACCCTCAGCCCTCTGATGGCACCGACATGCCAAAGACGGGAACGTTCTCGCACCTGCGTGGTTCCTTAAGTGCGGGAGATCTGCCGCTTCTTTCTTCCATCACACTGTGGTCTTGCTGATGCCATCACGCTCCAACACGTTTTTGCCGACGCCAGCGTTGCAAAATTGTTGCGCACTGATGGCTGCATCAAGGAATCCCGCCGCCGCCCTTCACGTCATCGTGCACGAGAGCTTCGACTAAAATTTTCTCGTTCACCTTCAACAGGTTTTGCAGGACGTCATGGACCATCTGTCAGGATACGCGCATCGCCCGTTCCCCTTTGTGCTGCGCTATCTGCGCCGGCGGCTTCCGTCGCATGTTGTGATTTTGTCGGCCGTCGTCGCAGCGGTTGCCTGCTCGGTAGGCACGCAGTACGGGGTGAAGAATCTGGTCGACGCGCTGTCGGCGGGGCCCTCGGCCGCGAGTGGCGTATGGCTGGCATTCGCTCTGCTCATGTCGCTGATCGCAGCCGACAACTTCATGTGGCGGATCGCGAGCTGGACCGCGAGCTACACCTTTGTCAGCGTCAGCGGCGACCTCCGCCGCGACATGTTCCGCCATCTCACCGGCCACGCGCCGAGCTATTTCACGGACCGGTTGCCGGGCATGCTGACCAGCCGGATCACCGCGACGTCGAACGCTGTGTTCACCGTCGAGAACATGTTCGTATGGAACGTGTTGCCGCCCTGCATCGCGACCTTCGCGGCGATCACCCTGGTTGGAACCGTCAGCGTGACAATGTCAGCAGTGCTGATCCTGATTGCGGGAACCATGGTGGTGGCGATGTTCCGCATGGCCGCCGCAGGCAGGCCGCTGCATGACGATTTCGCCAACCGGGCGGCCGCGGTCGACGGCGAAATGGTCGACGTCATCAATAACCTGCCGCTGGTGCGCGCGTTCTGCGGCCTCGGCTACGAGCACGACCGCTTCGACGCGACGGTGAATCGGGAACTCGTCGCGCGCGGCCGTTCGCTGCGCTATCTCGAAAAGCTCCGCCTTGTTCACGCCGCTGTGACCGTGATCCTGACCATCGCGATGCTGGCCTGGGCGCTCTCGCTCTGGCAGCAGGGCCAGGCCACCACCGGCGACGTCGTGCTGGTCTGCACGCTCGGCATCTCGATCCTGTCCGCTACCCGCGATCTTGCCGTCGCGCTGGTCGACGTCACCCAGCATGTCGCGCGCCTGACCGAGGCGCTGGCGACGCTGTTGCAGCCGCACGAGCTGAAGGACCACCCGGAAGCCGAGGTGCTGGTGAAGAGCGGTGCGGCGATCGCCTTCAACAACGTCTCGTTCCGCTATCCCGGTGGCTTGCAGGTGTTCGAGCGCTTCAGCCTGCGCATCCAGCCCGGCCAGCGGGTCGGCCTGGTCGGCCAGTCCGGCGGCGGCAAGTCAACACTGTTTACCCTTCTGCAGCGCTTCTACGATGTCGAGCAGGGCAACATCACGGTCGATGGCCAGGACATCTCGCGCGTCACCCAATTGAGCCTGCGCGCGGCGATCTCGGTGGTGCCGCAGGACATCTCGCTGTTCCACCGCTCGATCCTCGAGAACATCCGCTACGGCCGCCCGGACGCCACCGACGACGAGGTGCTGCGGGCGGCGATCGCGGCGCGCTGCGACTTCATCGAAAGCCTGCCCGAGGGCATGAACACCATCGTCGGCGACCGCGGCGTCAAGGTCTCGGGCGGCCAGCGCCAGCGCATCGCGATCGCGCGCGCGTTCCTGAAGGACGCGCCGATCCTGCTGCTCGACGAGGCCACCGCGGCGCTCGATGCCGAGTCCGAGGAGGCGATCCGCGAGGCGTTGTCGCGCCTGATGCGCGGGCGTACCGTGGTGGCGATCGCGCACCGCCTCGCGACGCTGCGCAGCTTCGATCGCGTGGTCGTGCTGCAGGGCGGCCGGATCGTCGAGGACGGCCCGCCCGATATCCTGGTGAAGGGAAGAGGCCCCTATCGCGACCTCGTGGCGCGCGAGATGGGCCGCCTCTCCACCAGCGCGGCCTGACCCCGCGCCATCAAGCGTGTTCTTGTGTTCCGGTGCGTTCGTTCGAACCGAGAGTCGAGACTTGAGCTAGGCAAAGTCGCCAGAGGTTCAGATGGCAGCTGACGTCGTTACGCAGATCATCACTGCTCGCATCACAGAGCGTGTCGCCGAATCGCCGTTCTACATTCCGATGACCGGGCCCGCGGCGCGGCCGCGGCGCTCGCTCAAGCATGACGACACCTTCATCGTGCTCGACAGCCATGGCGACATCGGCGCCTCGGCCGGCGGGCCCGATGGCCTGTTCAACGCCGACACGCGCTACCTCGCGCGGCTGGAAATGGTGCTGGAAGACGTGCAGCCGTTGCTGCTCGGCTCCAACATGCGCGACGACAATTCGGCGCTGACGGTCGATCTCACCAATTCCGACGTCTATCGCGACCGCCGCCTGACCCTGCCGAAGGACACGCTGCACATCGTGCGCTCGATCTTCCTGTGGCGCGGCACCGCCTATCAGCGGATCGGCCTGCAGAATCACGGCGATCGTGCCGCGAGCTTCGATCTCACGCTGCTGTTCGACAATGACTTTGCCGATCTGTTCGAGGTACGCGGCGAGCGGCGGCCGCGGCGCGGCATCGGCTCGAGCAAGCTGCTCGGCCCGACCGACGTCGTGCTGGAATATTGCGGCCTCGACGAGCAGACGCGAATCACCGCGCTGCATTTCGATCCGCGGCCGACCCGGCTGTCGGTCAACGCCGCGACCTATCATTTCGATCTCGAGCCCGCGCAGGTCACCTCGCTGTTCGTCGCGGTGTCCTGCAACAAGCCAATCATGCAGAAGCCGGTGCCGTTCTTCCGCGGGCTCCTGGCGCATCGCCGCGAGATGCGGAATTCGTCGGCCGGCGCGGCCTCGATCGAGACCTCGAACAACATCTTCAACGAGGTGCTGTGCCAGGCGATGGCCGACCTCAACATGCTGATGACGGAGACGCCGCAGGGCCGTTACCCCTATGCCGGCATTCCCTGGTACTCGACGACGTTCGGCCGTGACGGGCTGATCACGGCGCTGCAGATGCTGTGGGTCGATCCGCGGATAGCCAAGGGCGTGCTGAAGCGGCTGGCGCTGTTCCAGGCCAAGGCGGTCGATCCGCTGGCCGATGCCGCGCCGGGCAAGATCCTGCACGAGATGCGCGGCGGCGAGATGGCCGCGCTGCGCGAGGTGCCGTTCGCGCATTACTACGGCAGCGTCGATTCGACGCCGCTGTTTGTGCTGCTCGCCGGGCTCTATCTGGAGCGCACCGGCGACGTGGAGACGTTGCGCGAGCTGTGGCCCGCGGTGGAGGCCGGCTTGCAGTGGATCGACGGTCCGGGCGATCCCGATCGCGATGGTTTCGTCGAGTACCAGCGCGCGACCGAGGAGGGCCTCCGCAATCAAGGCTGGAAGGACTCCTTTGACGCCATCTTCCATGCCGACGGCACGCTCGCCGAGGGCAGTATCGCGCTGGCGGAAGTGCAGGGCTATGTGTTCGCCGGCAAGCAGCTTGCCGCGCGTGCCGCGCGCCAGCTCGGCTTTGCGGACAAGGCCGCCAAGCTCGATGCCGAGGCCGAGCGGCTGCGCGCGCGCTTCGAGGCGGCATTCTGGTGTGAGGAGCTCGGCACCTACGCGGTCGCACTCGACGGCGCCAAGCAGCCGTGCAAGGTGCGCACGTCCAATGCCGGACAGACGCTGTTTTCCGGCATGGTGCGGGAAGATCGCGCGCGACGGGTCGCTGCCGATCTGATGAGCCAGAAATTCTTCTCCGGGTGGGGCATCCGCACCGTCGCCGTCGGTGAGGCGCGCTACAACCCGATGTCCTATCACGACGGTTCGATCTGGCCGCATGACAATGCGCTGATCGCGCTCGGTCTTGCGCACTACGGCCTCAAGCATTCGGTCGCGCATCTGTTCAAGGGCCTGTTCGACGCCGCGAGCTATATGGAGCTGAGGCGGCTGCCGGAGCTGTTCTGCGGCTTCCGCCGCGAGCGCCGGCGCGGTCCGGTACTCTATCCGGTGGCCTGTGCACCGCAGGCCTGGGCGAGCGCGACGCCGTTCACGCTGCTGGAGGCCGCGCTCGGGCTGGAGTTCGACACCGCGCGCGGCGAGATCCGCTTGCGCGATCCGTGCCTGCCGGAATTCCTCAACGACGTCGTGCTGCGCGATCTCAGGCTCGGCGCATCCAGCGTCGATCTGCGGCTGCGCCGCCATGGCGACGAGGTGTCACTCGAAGTGTTGCGCACGCGCGGCCAGATCCAGGTGTCGATCGTGCTGACGCATTGAGTGTCGTCGCGCGGCTCTGGTGTCGTCGCGCGGCGTGGAGCGTCGTCGCGCGGCATGCGCGCGCCAGGGAAATCGTGGGGAGAGAGTAACATGCGTCCGAGGGTCATGGTTATACTGGTAGCAGCGGCGCTGCTGACATGCGCTGGTGTCCGTGCTGCCGACGACGCAACGCCGTCGCCCACACCATCGTCCCCGGCGGCAGCGAAGGAACCACCAGCCGCAACGCCCGCACCGCCGGCGGCCCAGGCTGCTCCGAAGGAGCCGGCCAAGGAATCCTCCAAGGAGCCGTCACCACCGCCGTCGGTGACCGTGATCGGGGCGCGCGATGCGCACGGCATTCTCGGGCGCGACGTTCGCAGTTCCGCCAATGAGGACATGGGCCGCATCGTCGACGTCATCGTCGACCGCGACGGCAAGGTGCGCGCCGCGGTGATCGATTTCGGCGGCTTTCTCGGCGTCGGCAGCCGCAAGATCGTGGTCGACTGGAACGCGCTGCGGTTTGCCGGCGTTTCCAGCAAGAGCGACAGCATCACGCTGGACCTCAACAAGCAGCAGGTGAGCGCTGCGCCGGAATACAAGGAAGATACGCCGCTGATCGTGCTGGGCGCGGCCGGCAATCTCCATCCATGGGACTACGAGCATTAGGGGGGCAAAAGCTGGTCGCGCGTCCGAACCCTTCCTTCGAGACGGTTGGCGACGATCGTGGCGAGCGATCTGCCGGCGGCACCAATATTGTGTCGATGACCCCCGATCAGCCCAGTCCGGAGCCGCCCCACGCGCCGTCGCGCGAAAGCCAGCGTGGGCTCGACTGGTTCATCTTCTTCCTGGCCGACGTGCAGACCGGGTTCGGCCCATTCATCGCGGTCTATCTGACGACCCAGAAATGGACCCAGGTCGAGATCGGCTTCGTGCTCTCGATCGGCGGCATCATCGGCCTGCTGGGCCAGATGCCCGGCGGGGCGATCGTCGATGCGGCGCGCTCGGAGCGCATCGTCGCGGGCTGCGCGGTGGCCGCGATCGGATCAGCCGCGCTGGCCTACGCGCTGTGGCCGATCTTTCCCGTGGTGACACTGGCCGCGACGCTGCACGCGCTCGCAAGCTGCGTGCTGGGACCTGCGATCGCTGCGATCAGCCTCGGCCTGGTCGGGCCGCGGGCGATTGGCGAGCGGCTCGGCCGCAATGCGCGGTTTGCCTCGCTCGGCAGCGGCTCGGCTGCGGCGCTGATGGGCGCCTGCGGCTACCTGCTGTCGAGCCGCTCGGTGTTCCTCGTCACCTTCATCCTGGCGATCCCGACGCTGTTGTCTCTGGCGCGGATCCGCGAGCGCGAGATCGACATCGCGCAGGCCCATGGCGAAGTGAAACGCGAGGTTCCCGACAAGCGCGCCACCAGCGTGTTCAGTCTGGTGCGGCAGCGGCCGCTGCTGATCTTCGCCGGCGCGATGATGCTGTTCCAGCTCGCCAATGCCGCGATGCTGCCGCTGATGGCGGGCGTGGTGACGACGCGGTCGAGCCAATGGGCGCCGGTCCTGATCGCGGCCTGCATCATCGTGCCGCAGGCGATCGTCGCGTTGTGTTCGCCGTCGGTCGGCCGCAAGGCCCAGGCCTGGGGCCGGCGGCCGCTGCTGCTGATCGCGTTCGCCTCGCTGGTGATCCGCGGCCTGTTGTTCGCGACGGTGCGCGATCCCTATCTGCTGGTCCTGGTGCAGATCTTCGACGGCATCACCGCGGCGATCTTCAGCGTCATGGTGCCGCTGATCGTGGCCGACGTGGCGTTCGGCAGCGGCCATTTCAACCTGGCGCAGGGCATTGTCGGAACCGCCGTCGGCATCGGCGCGTCGCTCAGCACCGTGCTGGCCGGCTATGTCAGTGACAAGCTCGGCAGCAGCACCGCCTTCATGGGCCTCGCCGGCGTCGCCGCGCTCGGGCTGTTCGTGATCTGGCTGGTGATGCCGGAGACGCGGCGGACGGCATGACGCAGGCAGGTTTGGCTCCCGGCGCCCTTCCTCATGGATGCGCCGTCATATATGAGTGATTTGCTGCTGGAACGAGCTGGTAGTCCCCTGGATTAATCAATCCAAAATCGTGATCTGGTACGGATCGGCGCAGCGCGGGCAGGCATTTCGACCGAGGAATGGCATGGAAAATCGTACGACGACGGCGCAAATCACCGGAGCGATGCGGCGTTGGGGGCCTCCCGCCTTTGTGACTTTCGCGGCCATGGTCACACTTGCGTCACTGACCGGCGGCGCCGCCGCAAAGCAGCAGCGTCCTGCGACAGCGGTCGAGGCGACCGCGCCGCGTGCCGCGGGCGAGCCGATCATGGCGATCGTGTCGATCAGCGCCCAGAAGGTGACCTTCTACGACGCCGACGGCTGGATTTACCGGGCGCCGGTATCGAGCGGCGTCAAGGGACGCGAAACGCCGGCCGGCGTGTTTGCGCTGGTCGAGAAGGACAAGGACCATCACTCAACCATGTACGACGATGCCTGGATGCCGAACATGCAGCGCATCACCTGGAACGGCGTCGCGCTCCATGGCGGGCCGCTGCCGGGATATGCCGCCTCCCACGGCTGCGTGCGCATGCCCTATGACTTTGCCGAGAAGCTGTTCGACAAGACGCGCATCGGGATGCGGGTGATCATCGCGCCGAACGACGCGGCCCCGGTCGATTTCACCCATCCAGCGCTGTTCGTGCCGAATGCCCAGGCGATGGCAGCTGCTCCGGCGCGCGCTGAAAAGCTCTCGCGCGAGGCGGCGGATGCCGCCAAGGTGGCCGAAGAGGCCAAGAAGGCCTCCGCGGCCGCGACCAAGGAAGCAGCACTGTTCACGCCGGCGTCGCTGCGCAAACTGCAACAGATCAAGACCCGTGCCGACGCTGCGGTTGCGTTGGCCGACAAGACGCTCGCCAATGCCAAGACCGACCAGGCCAAGGCACGCGCCGAGGACCTGAAGCAGAAGGCGGTCGCCAAGGCGGCGGAAGCAACCACGCAATACGAGGCAGCCCAGGGCGACGCCAAGCCGAAGCTCGATGCCGCGGCGGCCGCAAAGGACGCGGCCAAGGCGGCCGAGGCCAAGAAGACCGATACCCAGAAGGCGGCGACCGAGGCGAAGCTCGCGCTGGAGCCGGTCTCGGTCTACATCAGCCGCGCCACGCAGAAGCTTTACGTGCGGCGCAACACCCACAAGCCATGGGCTGATGGCGGCGAGGTGTTCGATTCAAGCATCGAGGTTCCCGTCACCATTCGCGATTCGGACAAGCCGATCGGCACGCATATCTACACGGCAATGGCGCGCAACGACGCCGGCCTGCGCTGGACCGAGGTGACGATCGACGACGGAGACAACGCCAAGGACGCGCTCGACCGCGTCACCATCCCGCAGGATGTGCTGGATCGGATTGCGCCGACCGCCGTGCCGCGCTCGTCGATCATCATCTCGGATGAGCCGTTGAGCGCCGAGACCAACTATCGCACCGAGTTCGTCGCTGTGCTGAGCAACCAGCCCCAGGGCGGTTTCATCACGCGCAAGCCGACCCGGCCCATGATGGACGACGGCATGGTTGCGAGCGGGGACGACGACGGTTTCGGCTTCTTCTCCCAGCGCAGCTGGAATCCTCAGTCGGGCACCCAGTACGGCTATCCCCAATACGGCAATCCTCAGGCGCCGACCCAGTACGGCACGCCGTATTATGGCAATCCGCAGGCCGCCAATCCGCGCCGTCGCGGCGGCCAGTACTACTGGCAATCGCAGGACTGGTAGTCGGCCGCATTGTTGGCGTGGACGGCGGTTTTACCCGCCGTCCAATCGGGCAACGACGTTACGGCCGAGCTTCCAGGATCAGGTTGAACGGCGTTTCCGCCGCGCGGCGGAAGCGTGAGAAGCCACCCTGGCGCGCCACCTCGCGCAACCTGGTCTCGCCAGCCTGCGCGCCGAGCGCCAGCCCGACCTCCTGGTCCAGCGAGGCCGGCGTGCAGATCATCGTCGACGCGGCGTAGTAGACCCGCCCGATCGGATTGAGATTATCCTCCAGCCGGTCGTTGGCGAACGGCTCGATCAACATGCAGGTGCCGTCGTCGGCGAGGGTGGAGCGGGTGTGCTTGAGGGCGCCGACCGGGTCGCCCATGTCGTGAAGACAGTCGAAGAAGCACACAAGGTCGTAGTTGTTGGCGGGGAAGTCCTTGGCCGAGTGCGTCTGGAAATGGACGCGGTCCGACAATCCCGCCTCCTTGGCGGACATTCGCGCCGTCTGGATCGAGCCGTCGTGATAGTCGAAGCCGTAGAAGGTCGATTTCGGAAACGCTTCCGCCATCAACCGCGTCGAGACGCCGTGCCCGCAACCGACGTCGGCAACGACGGCGCCCTTCTTCAGCTTCTCGACGACGCCCTCGAGCGCCGGCAACCATTCCTGCACCAGATAATGCTTGTAGCTGGTGCGGAAGAACCGGGCGGTGCCGCAGAACAGGCACTCGCTGCGCTTGTTCCAGCCAACGCCCTTGCCGGTCTTGAACGCGTCGGTGATTTTCGGCTCGTCGAGAAAGGTCGCACCGACCAGGTTTCCGACCGCGCCGAGGAAGACCGGACTGTCCTCGTCGGCGAGCGCAAGCGCCTGCTCGGGCAGCATCGAGAATTTTCCGGTCTTGCTATCGTATTCGATGTAGCCGGAGGCGGCTTGCGCCGAAAGCCATTCCTGAACGTAGCGCCCGGCTGTTCCTGTTGCCTTGGCAAGGGCCGCGGCGTCCATCGGTCCTTGCTGCGCGAGAGCCTTGTAGAGCCCAAGCTTGTCGCCCAGCAGCATCAGCGAGGCGTTCATCGCCGCGCCGACATCGCCAATCATCTTTCCCATGAATGAATTAAGACGCTCCTCGTTGACGTCCATGATGTTCCTCCATCGCAATCGCGTTTGGCCAAAAGTTCATCATTCGCAATTTCACGCATGCGTCGTCGTCCAGTCGTGGGGCGACGTGACTGCCTGAAAGGTTCGTTGCAATGACCCGATTGTTACTGGTGCTCTGGGATCCCAGAGCAACCAGGCGTCGCAAGCCTGCGAGGCGGGCTGCCTACGCGGCCGCCGGCGGCATCACCAGCCGCTTGTAGAGCGCGCTGTAGCAGGCGGCCGACAGGTCCCAGCTGTAGGACTTGGCCATCGCGCTGGCGCGCATGGCATTGAGGCGATCCTTGGCGCGGTAGGCGTCGAAGGCGCGCCTGACGCCGCCGAGGAAGGATTCCGCGGACGGCTGCGCGAACAGGAAGCCGGTCTCGCCGTCGGCGATGGTTTCCGCAAGCCCGCCGGTCTGGTGCCCGATCGGCAGCGAGCCGAAGCGCTGCGCATACATCTGGCTGAGACCGCAGGGCTCGAAGCGTGACGGCATCAGGGTGAAATCGCTGCCAGCGAAGATACGGCGGGCCTGGGCGTCGTTGAAGCCGATGATGACGCCGATCGCGTCGGGCCGGCGCCGGTGGGCGGCGACCAGGGCGTCCTCGATCGCGGGCTCGCCGCTGCCGGTGACGACGATCTGCCCGCCGTCCCTGATGATCTCGTCCGCGGCCGACAGCACGAGGTCGACGCCCTTCTGATGCACCAGCCGCGCGACCAGGCCGAAGATCGGCCCGCGCGAGACCGCAAGTCCGAACTGCCGGCGGACATAGTCGGCGTTGGCCTGCTTGCCCTTCCAGTCGCCCGCGCCGAACGGCTGCGCGAGCTGCGCGCAATGGCGCGGGTCCCAGCTCTCGTCGATGCCGTTCAGGATGCCGGTCAGCTCTGCGGCGTCGGAGCGGACGCGTAGCAGCCCCTCCAGCCCGCAGCCGAGCTCGGCGGTCGTGATCTCCTTCGCATAGGTCGCGCTGACCGTGGTCAGATGCGAAGCGTAGACGAGTCCGCCCTTGAGGAAGGAGAGCTTGTCGTAGAACTCCAGCCCGTCGATGTGGAATGAGCTTTCCGGTGCGCCGATCCGCCGCAGCGAGTCCCGCGGAAACAGGCCCTGATAGGCGAGATTGTGGATGGTCAGGATCGACGGAATCCGCAGCTGACGCCAGGCGAGATAGGCGGGCGTGAGCGCGGCCTGCCAGTCGTTGGCGTGAACGAGGTCCGCTGCCCAATTCCTGTCCAGCGTTCCGGCTGCAAGTTCGGCAGCGGCGGAGGCAAAGCGGCCGAACCGGATGTCGTTGTCGGGCCAGTCGCGGCCGGACTCATCGCCGTAGGGATTGCCCGGCCGGTCGTAGAGCTCTGGACACAGCAGCACGTAGACCGGCAGCCCGTCCCTGGTCGATGCGCGCCCGAGCGCGCAGGCCGGCATCTCCGCAAGGCCTGCGCATTGTCCAACGATTTCAATATGAGTGAACTGCTCGACCACATCCCGATAGCCGGGAAGCATGATCCTGACGTCGCTCCAGGGGCGGAGCGCCCGGGGAAGTGCTGCGGAAACGGCACCGAGCCCGCCCACGCGGACAAAATCGTCCATCTCCGTCGTGACGAATAAGACCTTCAACAAGCGCCCTCGTTCCAGCCCATGACAAGGCTATGCAAGATCGGGTCCAATCTGCCTTTGAGTAAAATGCAAGACGGCCCGCGCTCCCGGTCTGGACGAGACGCTTTCCTGTCGGGTCAGCTCACTTTAGGGTCGCGCGACGCCAAACAAAGACGACGCTGGAGGAAGCCTTGCCCACGACAATAGCCGCTGACGATGAGGGGAATTTGACACGGAGCTTTGACGGCCTTCGCGTGCTCGATTTTTCGACCACGATCGCCGGACCTCATTGCACGCGGATGCTCGCCGACATGGGCGCGGAGGTGATCAAGATCGAGCCGGCCGAGGGCGAGACGATGCGGACGCGGCCGCCGCTGCGCAACAATTGCTCGACGGCGTTCGGCCAGCTCAATATCGGCAAGAACAGTCTGGTGCTCGACCTGAAGTCGCCGGCCGGCATTGAGGCCGTGCGCCGGCTGATCGCGACCGCCGACGTGCTGGTCGAGAATTTCCGCCCCGGGGTGATGCGCCGGCTGAAGCTCGACTATGCCTCGATCCGCGACATCAATCCGAAGCTGATCTTCTGCTCGATCTCCGGCTACGGCCAGACCGGGCCGTCGGCGGAATTGCCCGCCTATGCGCCGGTGATCCATGCCGCCTCGGGCTACGAGATGGCGCATCTCGCCTACCAGCCGGGCCGCAGCCGGCCGGACTATTGCGGCATCTATCACGCCGATGTGCTGACCGGCGTCTACGCCTTCGGCGCGATCTCGGCCGCGCTCTATCAGCGCAGTGCCAGCGGCAAGGGCCAGCATATCGACGTCTCGATGCTGGAATCGATGCTGAGCCTGACCCTGAATGAGTTGCAGTGGTCGCAATTCGAGGTGAAGCAAACCCAGCGCCCGATGTTCGGGCCGATCGAAACCACCGATGGTTACGTGATGGTGGCAATCGCCAGCGAGAAGACGTTCCAGAACCTGATGCAGGTGATCGGCCGTCCCGAATGGGTGTCCGATCCGCGCTTCGCCAAATACTCCGATCGGCGGGACAACTGGGCAGGCCTGATGGAGGGCGTCGAGGCGTGGTCGCGCGCGGTCAGCACGCAGGACTGCCTCGCCGCGCTCAATGAATATGGCGTGCCGTCGTCGGCCTATCGCACCGTGCGGGAGGCGCTTGCCGATCCGCAAATCGCCCATCGCGGTGCACTGGCCGAGGTCGCGGACGGCGGCGGCAGCTTCAAGGTGCTCAACCTGCCGTTCCGGATGTCCGGCGCAACGATCGGTGCCCGGAAGCGGATGTCGACGCTCGGCGAGCACACGCTGTCCTATCTGAAGGAGATCGGCCTCTCCGACGATCAGATCGCTGGCTTCGCAGCGCAACCGGCAAAGACCGCGCGCAATTAGAGCATGGTCCGGACCTGGAAGGCCGCGTTCGCGTAAAGTGGAAACCGGTCTTCCGAAGGATCATACTCAAACGAGAAGATGTGATCACGATGCGATCTCATGAGATCGTATCGTGATCCCCCTGCGGCTTTTCATCCGTTTTACGGTCTTGTCGCGCGCGGCGATTCCGGACAATCTGCCGCCCGACATACGACGATCCGGAACACCGGACGTCACCCATCTGGGAGGGAGCATTGATGACGCTGGTCGGGCGCGCGCATGCGGTTGCGCGCATATTTCTTGTGGCGGGATTTGGTGCAGCGGCATTTGCTGCACCGGCCCATGCGCAAAAGCAGGGCGGTACGCTGACCGTCGGCCAGGAGCTGGACATTCCGGGCTTCGATCCGCTCAAGGTCGGCGTCTACGACACCTCGGCCAACACCGCGGCGGCCGCGATCTTCGACACGCTGATGACGCTCGACGAGAAAGGCGAGCCGAAGCCGAAGCTCGCGCTGTCCTGGGAGCATTCCGAAGACTTCAAGACCTGGACTATCAAGCTGCGGCCCGGCGTCAAATTCCACGACGGCACGCCGTTCAACGCGCAGGCGGTGAAGGAGAACTTCGACCGCCAGAAGGATCCGGCCAACAAGTGTCGCTGTGCGTTCTACATTACCAGCATCAAGAGCGTGGACGTCATCGATGATCTCACCGCGCGCTACAATTTCAGCGACCCGTCGGTGAACTTTCCGGCGACCCAGTCGATCCAGAGCTCCAATAACGTGATGCAGTCGCCGACGGCGTGGAAGACCAAGGGGGACGACTACAACCGCAACCCGATCGGCACCGGTCCCTATATCCTGAAATCCTGGACCGCCGGCGACCGCATGGTGCTGGAGAAGAACCCGGACTACTGGGACAAGGGCAAGCCCTATCTCGATCGCATCATCCTGAAGCCGCTGCCAGATGCGCAGTCGCGCTTCGCCTCGCTGCAATCCGGCGAGGCCGACGTCATCTGGGACGACGAGGCCGACGCCGACAACATTATCAAGGCGCGCAAGGACCCGAGTCTGACCGTGCATACCTATCAGGGCTCGGGGGCCGCAGTTGCCGCCTTCAACACCAAGGTCCCACCTTTCGACGACGTGCGCGTGCGCCAGGCGCTGGTGATGGCGCTCGACCGCCAGAAGATGTCGCAAGCGATCACCAATGGTCTGGCGCGGCCGGCCAGCAATCCCTATGGCGACGGTTCCTGGGTAAAGTGCAAGGACGACGGCGCGTTGCCCTACGATGTCGAGAAGGCCAAGGCGTTGATCAAGGACTACGGCAAGCCGGTCGAGTTCAAGATGCTGGTCACGGCGACGCCGCGCGGTCGCACCGGCGGTCAGGTGTTGCAACAATTCTGGAAGCGCATCGGCGCCAATATGGAGATCGAGCAGGTCGATCAGGCGACCATTCCGCCGCGCGCCTTCATGCGCCAGTTCCAGCTCACACCGTGGCGCATCGTCGATCTCGCCGATCCCGATCCGCAGATGTACGCCAATTTCCACACCGGCAGTCCGGTGGCGCTGGCGAACTATTCCAATCCGGAGCTCGACCGGCTGCTGGAGCATGCAAGGACCACCGCCGACGTCGCCCAGCGTACCGACGATTATTGCGCGATCAGTCGCCTGATCAACAAGGAGGCGATCTGGTTCTGGACCTTCCAGAACACCTACTACGCAATGTCGAGCGTGAAGGTGAAGGGCGTGCCAAAGATGTTCAACGGGGTGCTCGACGTCTCCTACGCCTGGAAGGAATAGCCTTTCATGCTGTTCTTCGTCGCGCGCCGGCTCCTGTACCTGGTGCCGGTGCTGATCGCGGTTTCGGTCCTGACTTTCGTGATCGCCTCGCTGTTGCCCGGCGATCTCGCTTACGTGATCCTCGGCGACCAGGCGACGCCGGAGAATGTCGCGGCGCTGCGTCACGATCTGGGGCTCGATCAGCCGATCTGGCTGCGCTATCTCGGCTGGCTCTGGCACATCCTGCAGGGTGACTTCGGACGATCCTTCCGCACCGGGCAGACCGTGCTGCAGGCTGTCAGCGAACGCGTCCCGATCTCGTTCGAACTGATGATCCTGGCCGAGTTGATCGGGCTTGCGATCGGCGTGCCGCTCGCGATCGCCTGCGCGGCCAAGGCCGGCAGTGCATTCGACCGCCTCATGACCGGATCGGCGTTCGGCATGCTCTCGGTGCCGACCTTCCTGTCCGCGATCCTCCTGATCTACCTGTTTGCGGTCGAGCTGCGCTGGCTGCCGGCGACCGGCTATGTGCCGTTCACCGAGGATCCGGTTGCCAATCTGCGCTTCATGGTGCTGCCGGCGTTGACGCTCGGGCTTGCGGAATGGCCGGGCATCATGCGCGTGCTGCGCTCCGACATGATCGCTGCACTCCAGGAGGATTATATCGCCCTCGCCAAGGCAAAGGGCCTGAAGCCGTCGCGCATCCTGTTCGTGCATGCGCTGAAGCCGTCGTCGCTGACGCTCGTCACCATCACCGGCATCAATATCGGCCGCCTGATCGGCGGCGCCGTGATCGTCGAGACGATCTTCGCGTTGCCCGGCATCGGCCGTCTCCTGGTCGGAGCGATCCTGACCCGCGACCTCATCATCCTGCAGGGCGTGGTGCTGCTGGTCGGCGCGGGCTTCGTCATCATGAACTTCATCGTCGATCTGCTCTACGCCTTACTCGATCCGAGGATCCGCCATGGCCACGCTTGAGCTCAGCCTCGACGAGAGCAGTGCCGCACCGGCGCGGCGCAAGCGCCGCCTTGGCACGCTGTTCTGGTTCGCGGTCGGATGGACAGTCGTGGTAGTTGCGGTCGCGATCCTTGCCGACCTGTTGCCGCTGCCGAGCCCGACCGATATGGACATGCTGGAGCGGCGCGCGCCGTTCTCCACCGAGCATTGGCTCGGCACCGACGGTCTCGGCCGTGACGAGCTGTCGCGGCTGATCTATGGCGCGCGGATCTCGCTGATCGTCGGCCTCTGCGCGCCGATGATCGGGGTCACGATCGGCGGCGCGCTCGGCATGCTCGCCGGCTATTTCCGCGGCCGCTTCGAGTCCATCGTGGTCGGCGGCATGGACGTGCTACTGGCATTCCCGCCGCTGATCCTGGCGCTGGCGGTCACCGCCTATCTCGGCCAGTCGATCTTCAATTTGACCTGCATCCTTGGCGTGCTCGGCATTCCGGCCTTCATGCGGGTGGCGCGGGCGGCGACGCTGACGCTGGCGCGGCGCGAATTCGTCATCGCGGCACAGGCGCTCGGCGCCACGCATACCCGGATTCTGTTGCGTGAGCTGCTACCCAATGTGCTGCTGCCGCTGCTTGCCTTCTTCCTGCTCGGCGTCGCCGTCACGATCGTGGTCGAAGGATCGCTGTCCTTCCTCGGCCTCGGCGTGCCGCCGCCGATCTCGAGCTGGGGCAGCATGATCGGGGAGGGGCGGGAGAGCCTCGACGTAGCGCCGCGCCTCGCCTTCATTCCGGCGGCCGCGATGTTCCTGACCGTGCTCGCGTTCAACCTGATCGGCGACACCATGCGCGCGCTGACCGACCCCAGGCAAGGTGCGCTATGAGCAGTGCGCTGCTGTCGGTCGAGAACGCGGTCGTCGACCTGCCGACGCCGCGCGGCAACCTGCGTGCGGTGGATCATGTCGATCTCGCCGTCGGCGCCGGCAGGACGCTCGGCATTGTCGGCGAATCCGGCTGCGGCAAGACCATGCTGTCGCGCGCCGTCCTGCAACTGTTGCCCAAGAAGGCAAAGCTATCCGGCCGCGTGATGTTCGACGGACAGGATCTCACAACGTTGTCGGCGGAGAAATTGCGCAAGCTGCGCGGCCGCTCGCTTGCGGTCGTGTTCCAGGATCCCATGACCTCGCTCAATCCGGTGCTGACCATCGGCACCCAGTTGATCGAGACCATCCAGGAGCACCTCGAGCTCGATCTTGCCGAGGCCAGGCGGCGCAGCATCGAACTGCTGGCGGCGGTCGGCATTCCCGCGCCGGAGCAGCGCCTGGCGCAATACCCGCACCAGCTTTCCGGCGGCATGCGCCAGCGCGTCGCGATCGCGGTGGCGCTGTCCTGCGAGCCGAAGCTGCTGATCGCCGACGAGCCGACCACCGCGCTCGACGTCACGATCCAGGCGCAGATCCTCGATCTGCTGGCGCGCGAGCAGCAGCGCCGCCACATGGCGATGATCATCATCACCCATGACCTCGGCGTGGTTGCCGGCCGCACCGACGAGGTCGCGGTGATGTATGCCGGGCGCGTCGTCGAGCGCGCGCCGACGCCTGCCTTGTTCAAGCAGATGCGGATGCCCTACACCGAGGCGCTGCTCGCCGCGCTGCCGAAGCTCGACGTCGCGCCGCATACGCCGCTGCCGGCGATTTCGGGACGACCGCCCGATCCGACCCGGCCGCTCAAGGGCTGCTCGTTCTCGCCGCGCTGCCGGTATTCGGCCGGGCGCTGCGCCTCCGAGAAGCCGCAGCTCTGCTCGGCCGAGACGCCTGAGCATCTCTACGCCTGCTTCCATCCGATTGCCGCGAGGGTCGGCGCATGATGCTGCAGGCCGCAGCCAATCCGCTGATGAAGGTGGAAAACCTCGTCGTCGAATATTCGGTGGGAGGCAAGACCATCCATGCCGTCTCCGACGTCAGCCTCGAAATCGCGCGTGGCGAGACGCTGGGGTTGGTCGGCGAATCCGGCTGCGGCAAGTCTACGCTCGGCCGCGCCGTGCTGCAATTGCGCCAGGCGGTCTCCGGCAAGGTGCTGTTCGACGGGCACGATCTCACCGCCCTGAAGGGCGAGGCGCTGCGCCAGATGCGGCGGCGGGTGCAGCTGATCTTCCAGGACCCGATTGCCTCGCTCAATCCGCGGCGGCGGATCGGCGACATCGTCGCCGAGCCGCTGGTGATCGCTGGCGTCAAGGATCCCGAGGAACGCAAGCGGCGTGTCAGCGAGGTGCTGTCGGCGGTCGGCCTCGATCCAGCGCTTGTGAGCGGACGGCTGCCGCATGAGTTCTCCGGCGGGCAATGCCAGCGCATCTGCATCGCCCGCTCGCTGGTGCTCAATCCGGAATTCGTGATCTGTGACGAGCCGGTGTCCGCGCTCGACGTTTCAATTCGCGCGCAGATCCTCAATCTGCTGGAGGAGATGAAGGCGCGCTACGGCCTGACCCTGCTGTTCATCGCCCACGACCTCGCGGTGGTGAAGGCGGTCTCAGATCGTGTCGCGGTGATGTATCTCGGCCGGCTCTGCGAGGTCGGTCCGTCGGAGCAGCTGTTTGCGCGGCCGGCGCATCCTTATACCGCGCTGCTGATCGAGGCGATCCCGGTGCCCGATCCGGATGTCCGCCCGACCCAGAGCGTCCCGGTCGGTGAGCCGCCGTCGCCGATCGCACCGCCCTCCGGCTGCCGCTTCCGCACCCGCTGCCCGCGGGCCGATGCGCGCTGCGCCAGCGAGGTGCCGGAACTGCGTCTGGTCGCGACCGGCCAGTTCGCGGCTTGCCATCATCCACTGATCTGAATAGTGACGCCTTGACCGTCGAGCGGGCTGCATGGCCGCTCGCTCGAAAATGGGGTCATGAGCGTTTGTCCCGGGCGGACAGGCGTGGCAAGGTCCGCCGCAACAACAAGCTTCGGGAGAACAGCGATGAAGAGTTTCCAGGTCGTCGATTTCAACGCCCCATTGAAAGAAGTCGATCAGCCGACACCGCAGCCGTCGGGTACGCAGGTGCTGATCAAGGTCAAGGCCGCCGGCGTCTGCCACAGCGACCTGCACATCTGGGAGGGCGGCTACGATCTCGGCCATGGCCGCAAGCCGCTGTCGCTGAAGGATCGCGGCGTCTCGCTGCCGCGCACGATGGGCCATGAGACGGTCGGCGAAATCGTGGCCTTCGGGCCCGACGTCAAGGACGCCGACAAGGGCGGCCTCAAGGCCGGCGACGTCACGCTGGCCTATCCCTGGCTCGGCTGCGGCAAATGCCCGACCTGTCTCGGCGGCGACGAGAACATGTGTGCGATCAAGCCGAATGCGCTCGGCGTCTATTGCGACGGCGGTTACGCCGATCACATGACGGTGCCGCATCCGAAATACCTGCTCAACCTCAAGGGGCTCGATCCGGTCACCGCCGCGCCCTACGCCTGCTCTGGCGTCACAACCTACAGCGCGCTGAAGAAGGTCGAGAAGGATCTCGACACGCCGATCGTGATCTTCGGCGCCGGCGGCCTCGGCCTGATGGCGCTCTCGCTGTTGAAGGCGATGGGCGGCAAGGGGGCGATCGTGGTCGACATCGACGCCCGGAAGCGCGAGGCGGCCGAAGCCGCCGGTGCGCTCGCAACCGTCGACGGCAAAGCGCCCGACGCGCTGGAGCAGCTCATCAAGAAGGCCGGCCAGCCGATCCGCGCCGCGATCGACCTGGTCGGCAACGCCCAAACCTCGCAGCTCGGCTTCGACTGCCTGACCAAGGGCGGCAAGCTCGTGATCGTCGGCCTGTTCGGCGGCGGCGCGACCTGGGCACTGCCGCTGATCCCGATCAAGGCGGTCACCATCCAGGGCAGCTATGTCGGCAATCTGCGCGAGACGCAGGAGCTGCTCGACCTGGTGCGCGAGAAGAAGATCCCGGCGATCCCGGTGACGCCGATGCCACTGGCGAAGGCCAACGAGGCGCTGACCAATCTGCAGAAGGGTCAGCTGGTCGGCCGCGCGGTGCTGACGCCGTAGATCAAGCTGCTGTCATTCCGGGGCGCGAAGCGAACCCGGAATCTCGAGATTCCGGGTTCGATGCTGACGCATCGCCCCGGAATGACGATCATCTTTCCGGAGACTCCCATGTCCGCCAACAACGCACTTCACATCGCAGTCCTCGGGGGCGATGGCATCGGCCCCGAGGTGATGGCGCCGGCGCTTGAAGTGCTGCGCAAGATCGAGGCGTCGGCCGGCCTCAAATTCCGCTTCACCGAGGCGCCGGCCGGCGCGGGCCATTACAAGGAAACCGGCAAGTCGATGCCGGAGAGCACGATCCGGCTGTGCGAGGAGGCCGATGCGATCCTGCTCGGCGCCTGCGGCCTGCCGTCGGTGCGTTACCCCGATAATACCGAGATCGCGCCGCAGATCGAACTGCGCGTGATCTTCGATCTCTATGCCGGCGTGCGGCCGGCGCGATTGATCCCGGGCGTAAAGAGCACGATCGTCGGCGCCGATCAGAGGGGCATCGACCTCGTCGTGATCCGGGAATCGACCGAGGGCCTGTTCGCTTCGATGGGCAAGGGCGTCGTCACCGACGGCGAGGCGCGCGAGACCATGGTGATCACGCGCCGGACCTCCGAACGGCTGTTCGAGTTCTCGTTCCGGCTTGCCGAACGCCGCAAGGCGCGCGGCAAGGTTGGTGGCGGGCTGACCTGTGTCGACAAGGCGAACGTGTTCAAGGCATTCGCGTTCTTCCGCAGCATCTTCGACGAGACTGCGAAACGTCATCCCGACGTCAGGGCCGATCACCTCTATATCGACGCGACCGCGGCTGCGCTGGTGAAGCGTCCCTGGGACTTCGACGTCATGGTGACCGAAAACATGTTCGGCGATATCCTGTCCGACCTCACCGCCGGTCTGATCGGCGGCATGGGCATGGCACCGTCGGCCGACATCGGCGATCGCTACGCGGTGTTTCAGCCGTGCCATGGCACCGCGCCCGACATCATGGGGCAGGGCAAGGCCAACCCGACCGCGATGATCCTGTCGGCCGCGATGATGCTGGACTGGCTTGCCGACAAGCACGGTCTTGAGGGCGCTGCCGAGGCCGGAGAGCGGATCGAGCGCGCGGTCGACAAGGTCTATGCCGGCGGCATCAAGCCGTTCGAGTTCGGCGGCAGCAACGGCACCGCGGACGTTGCGAAGGCCGTCCTGGCAGCGCTTTGAGCGAGGGTGCGACCCGTCTGTCGAGGTGCGGAACCGGTCCACCTCGTTCCGCCGCGCCGGCTGACCGAAGCCGTCACGGCAGCAGCGTTGCGTCGCCATCAAACGGGCCGGCGTACCAGGCGTTCTCGTCCGCAAGGGTCCGGACAAGGGCCTCGTCGGTCGTCTTGTAGACGAGCGGATCAGTCGGGTACGTCCTGACGTAGGGATGCCATCGCATCAGGATCTGCCTCACGTGTTCAGGTAAACCGATCACCTCGAAGAGATGACCGCCCGAAGCGACCGCATTCGAATAGACCGCATCGAGCAGCGCCTCGGTCACGTCCGGGTCGTCCTGCTCCACCAGGATGTCGGCGAGCATCGACCGTCGCAAGCCGGCTTCGCGATCGACCGTATGCAGCACGACGGCATACCCTGCCAAGCGCTGGAATCGATGGCAGCAGAGCACTGCAACCGTCGAAGAGCTCCCCGGGAGCGTGAAGTGCCACCTGAGAGAGGCGGGACTTCGGTCCGCCAGCAACCGAGGCGCCTCGCCCAACTTGCGCCGCCACAGCGCTTCAAATTCGTCCCCGATGTCGTTCACGTCGATTTGCGTTATTTTGCTCGGCGGATGGCTCTGTGGTCCGCGACGGAGCGAGTCCAGCCGCAGGGCCGACGAAGCGAGGAAGGCTCCGGCCGCCTCCATTCCGCTGGCGAGGCCGAGCTTCGCCGCGAGCACTCGCGCGAACTCATGGACATTCAGGATCCAGAACAGCACCTTGTCGTAGTCGGGGCGAGGCAGCGACCTCGCATGAAGGGCTTTTGACTGATTGACCACGGACGCGGTCGAGTGCGTGATCACGAACAGGGCAACATCTCGCTGTCGGTAGAACGAAGCCAGCAGGCCGATACAGCGCGTGCGGTACGCCGGCTCGATCACCAGGCCAGCGGCTGTCGCGGCGACCATTGTTCGGTTCTCGAACTGATAGAGTACAGGGACGCTTCCCTGGTATCCGACAATCCCTTCGGCGGTCTCCAGCACCCACCCCATGCTGGGTTGCGATTTGACGGCGGCCATCGCAGGATTTTGTCGCCATAGCCGATCCCAGTTCTCGAGAGTGTCTTTCGCAAGTCCGCCACGTTCCTTCAGCCGTGCGATGCTTGAGAAATCCGCGAACTGGACCTCGCGCTGCTTCGGCGGCGCCAACGCGCTTCCGAACAGCGACGCAGTTTCGGTTTGACCGGACGAGGGACGCCGCCGGCTCTCGAGGAGCCGGAGCAGGATGTCGGCGGCATGATACTTCGGGTGCGTCAGAGTCCGCGCCGGCGCAGTTGTTCCTGCCATCAATCCCTCCCTGGGCGCGGTGCGTTTCCCATCACGGTACCGTCCGGTATGCGAGCCCCGGGGCAGTTCCAGGTGCGTTATGACGGATGCGGCCTCAACTGCTCCGACACGAACAGGCACAAGGGTCCGATCAGCGTCATCTGTTCGGGGTCGAGGTTCTCGAAATCGATCTCCCGGTCGAAGTGCTCGCCCGCCGCCATCATCATCTCGACGAAGGCCAGCGAATCGAGCGCGCCCGACAACAGCAGGTCGTAGTCGTCGGGGAGGTCGCGCAACGGACGCTGTCCGCGGTCCTCCAGCTTCTGGTTGAGGAAGGCTCCGAAGAACGCGCGGACGTCGTCGGTGGTCGGACCGTTCATTGACTGTCTCCCAAGACCGCCGGCATGGCCTTGCGGTCGTATTTGCCGTTGGCGTTGCGGGGCAACCGGCCGCGGACGTGCCATCGTCTCGGGACCATGTAGTCCGGCAGCCGGGCGGCGACCGCCGCGCGAAGCCCGTCGAGATCGATCGGCCCGCCTTCGATGAGCACCTCGATGCCGCCATAGCCGCTCGACGTGATGGGCCAGCCGATCGCAACGACGCCGTCGATGCCCGAGGCTTCGCGCACCACCGCCTCGACCTCGCCGAGTTCCACCCGGTGCCCGAGGATCTTCACCTGGGAATCCAAGCGGCCGAGATGGGTGAGGGGACCATCGCCGGCGGGCCGGCGCACGCGATCGCCGGTGCGGTAGAACACGTCGTTTCGTCCAGGCGGGACGACGAACGACGCGGCGGTCTTTCCGGGATCCTGCCAGTAGCCGAGCGACATCTGCGGACCGTGCATCAAGAGCTCGCCGTCCGCGCCCGGTTCGACCTCGTCCAGGTGCTCGTCGACGACGAGCACGTCCATGCCCGGGAATGGCGCGCCGATCGGCACGATCCCCATCTCAGACTCGGCCGGCGTCTGCTTCGGATCCCATCGGTAGCCGGTGCACGCGATGGTCAATTCGGTGGGGCCGTAGACGTTCTCCACGATGCTGTTCGGCGCGGCCACCGCCCAAGCCTCGACGGAACTTAGCGGCAGCGGCTCGCCGCAGAACAGGCTCAGCCTCAGCGAGGGAAAGCCTCCCGGCTTCAAGAGGCCGGCCTGCTTCATCAGCGCGACCATCGAGGGCACCGAGAACCAGACCGTCAGCGCATGCTCGCGGATGAACCGGCCCGGATTGAGCAGCGTCTTCTGCGAGGGGCAGCACACGCACGCGCCGCGTTCCCACGCCACGAACATGTCGGAAGCCGACAGGTCGAACGTCGTATCGAAGGTCTGCGAGACGACGTCCCGCTCGGTGATGGCGAAGCGCTCCGCGGCGTGATCGACATAGGCGATGACGTTGCGGTGCGCGACCATCACGCCTTTCGGGACCCCGGCGCTGCCTGACGTGAACAGCAGATAGGCGATCGCGTCCTCGCACACATCCGGCTCGCGCCAGTCGACATATCTTTCGAGATCGGGCGCGCCGATGACGGTGTGCCGCGGCCAGCGTTCGCGGTAGGGGTGCGGATCCGCGAGATCGGGCGCGATCACCAGCAGCGGTTCGTCCGCGCCCGCCATGAGCGCGTCCATTTGCGGCAGGGATTCCGCATCGACGATGATCGAGCGGCACTCCGAGCGCACGAGCATCGACCTCGTGCGCTCGACCGGGAAGGTACGGTTCAGCGGCACGTAGCCGTTTCCAGCCAGAAGCGAGCCGAGCACGCCGGCGAACGCCGTCGGGCTGCGATGCGCGAACACGGCAGTGAGAGGCGTCCACGCCCCCATGCGATGCGCCTGGATGCAGGCGGCGATTCGGACGGCGAACTCGCGAAGCTGCCGATACGACAGCGATGTGCCTTGCGCGACGACGGCGGGACGGTCGGGAAACAGTTTCGCCGAACGCAGGAAGCCCGTCCACAATCCCCGCCGTGATCCGTCCGCGCGCAACTCCATCGACGATTGCCTAGCCTGCGAGGCCCTGACGCGCCGGATCGCGAAGTGCGAACGACTTCAGACGCCGGGCCTTCGTCAGCGCCTGTCCGAAGACCTCGCCCGTATGGACCAGTTCCTCGCGGGTGGGTGGAATGTCCAGGATGAACGTTCCGTAGCCGGCCGCGGCGTAGCGCGCGAGCTCGTCGGAGACGACGCCGTAGTCGCCGACCAGATACGGGCAGAAAGTCTTGTAGTTCTCGAACGGCACCAGCCAATAGGGCGTGTCCTGGACGGCGGTCTCGGCCGCGAGATCGGACATCTGCTTGTGCCACGCCGAGTCCGAGACCTTCATGGCCAGCTTGTGCGCGAGTTGTCCCTTCTTGTCGGTCGGGAAGCGCGCGTGTGCGACCTGCCAGGCCTCCTCGGCGCTCGCTCGGGCGATGATGCCGACGCGGATGCCCGAGCCGGTGCAGTCGGCGGCGTCCGCCTGCACATACTCTGCGGCCGGCTTGGGATACTTCACAGGCGTCGCGCCCAGCGCCTTGGCGGCCGCGAGCCCCGCTTCCGAGGAGCCCGACACGAACACGCCCGGCAGCAGTTCCCGCGGCAGCGGTGGCGTCATCCGCAGATTACGGATGGCATGGGATTCCCCTTCGAAGGTCACCGGCTCGGCGTTCTCGAGCAGCAGCTTGATGATACCAGTGTACTCGATGAGCCTTTCGTAGCGCTTGTCGTGCGCCGTCGTGTCGCCGAGCGCCGCCAACTCGGTCGTGTAGCCGCCTGCGACCATGTTCAGATAGAGCCGGCGCCCGTACATATGCGCGAGCGAACTCACCATCTTGGCGACGCTGTACGGATGCATGTAGACCGGCTGCACCGCCACCAGCGGACAGAGCTCCCTGGTGCTCTGCAGGATGACCTGCGAGACGAGCCAGGGATCGACCAGGGAATTCTCCGTATAGACCAGGATCCCCTTGCAGCCTGCCTCTTCGCTCCAGCGAGCGACCGACTGGACCCGTTCGACATAATCCGCCGCCGGGACCGCGCTGGATTGCGGGCACGTGCTGAAGACTTCGAAGCGAATATCGGACACTGCATCCATCGTCCACCTCCATGCGAAAGGCGTACGGACGCCGTGATTTGGCGGAAGACCCCGTGACGGTAGCATATGCGTTCGGGAGCTCTCCCGACGCAAAGGTGGTACTCCGTCAAGCGATGGGAACGGCTGCCCGGACGACTATTCCGGGGCGGCGGCGCAGCACTTTTGCGGACTTTGATTTCCCCGCCCTCTCTGCAACGATGCCGCGGAACCTGCTCGAATGTCCCTTGAGCGCAATCCGTCCAGGGGTTGTTGAATATGGCGAAAGTAATCGGCATCAGTGGATTCGAGAGCTCGATCCCCTTCAAGAAGCAGCACTGGCCGGGCCTGGAGGAACGCGAATATCGGATCTCGCAAGGCCACGATTCGGCCGCGGTGCTGGTGGTCGACGGCAGGATCGTCGCCGGTGCCGCCGAGGAGCGCTTCAGTCGCAAGAAGCACACCGGTGATTTCCCGATCGGTGCGATCAGCTACTGCCTGGAGACCGCCGGCCTGAGGCCGGCCGACATCGACGTGATCTCCCATGGCTTCGACTATGCGCCTTACAAAGCCGCCTTCATGCTGGATCCGACCTCGGCCCGGCAATACAGGGAGGTGTTCTCGCGCGAAAAACTGCTCGCGCAGGTGGACGAGCACCTGCCCGGAATTCCCGCCGGCAAGGTTCACCACGTCAACCATCACCTGTCCCACGCCGCCAGCGCCTACTACACCTCCGGATGGGACGAGTGCCTGGTGGTGGTCCTCGACGGCATGGGCGAGGTCCACGCCGTCACCGTCTATCACGCGCACGACAACGCGATCGACAAGCTCGCGGAAATCACCGCCCAGGATTCCATCGGCATCCTCTATTCCACCCTGACGCTGCATCTCGGCTTCGATTTCAACTCCGACGAATACAAGATCATGGGTCTTGCTCCCTACGGCGAGCCTGCCCGGCACCGTGCCTTCTTCGAGCGGACCGTGGAGCTGCGCGACGACGGCCTGATCAGGATTCCACTGCTCCGCCTCAATACCGAGCGGCACGATCGCGAAACCTACGGCGCGACGCGACGCCATCTCGGCGAGCACCTGATCCCGGCCCGCGCACCCGATAGCGACGTCACCGACGACCATCGCGACGTGGCCGCGGCGCTGCAGGAATGTCTCGACCGGGTGATGCTCCACATCTGCGGTCATTTCGGCCGCAGCACCGGCCTGCGCAGGCTTGCGATGGCAGGCGGCGTCGCGCTCAACTGCACCGCCAACGGCCGCCTGCTGCAGTCCGGTCTATTCGACGAGATCTACATCCAGCCGGCCGCCGGCGACGACGGCTCCGCGCTCGGCGCCGCGCTCTGGTCGGCATCACGCGATCGCGGCGTGAAGAATGTCCGGATGCCGGTGCCTTTCCTCGGCCCCTCACATGCGCAGGCCGAGATCGACAAGGCGCTCGCCGAGACCGCCGGCCGCCTCGAGATCACGCGTTTTCCGGATCTCGACGAGACCTGCGCGGTGGCGGCGAGGCTGATCGCGGCCGGACGCGTGCTCGGCTGGTACCGCGGACGCATGGAGTTCGGCCCCCGCGCGCTGGGGCACCGCAGCATCCTGGCCGATCCCGGCCATCCGGAGATGCGCGACCGCATCAACGCGATGGTCAAGATGCGCGAAGCCTTCCGCCCGTTCGCGCCGGCGGTCAGCCTCGAAGAGGCGCATCGCTGGTTCGAGGTGCCGAAGGGGCTCGAGCTTCCCTACATGATCATGACCGCCGACGTGCGTCCCGAGCATCGCGCCGCGCTGCCGGCGATCACGCATGTCAACGGCTCGGCCCGGGTGCAGACGGTCGACGTCAGGGACAATCCGGAATTCCACGCGCTGCTGCGGGCCGTCGGCCGGGCGACCGGCCGCGAGATGGTGCTGAACACGAGCTTCAACGTGAAGGGACAGCCGATCGTCAACACACCGCGCGAAGCCATCGACACCTTCCTCGGCACCGGCATCGAGTATCTCTTCCTCGAGAACGCGCTCGTTCGCCGCGCGGGACAGAGGTAGCCGGCATGCCCGGGCGCTAAAAGGTGAGGGGGCCGAAGCCCCCTCGCAAATGGTTAGCGCCAGTGGCCGCCGTGGTGCCCGCCGCCGTGATGACCGCCACCATGGTGTCCGCCGTGATGGCGACGCCCGTGATGATGGCGCGGATAGAAGTGCGGACGATGATGCCATCCGTGATGACGCGGTCCGTAGCCGTAGCCCGGTTGCCAATAGCAGCGGCCCCAGCGATCGCAGACCTGGCGCACCTTGTCGACATTGGACGTTTCGCCTGCGATGTGGCTGGCCTGCGGAAGCCCGTTCGGCAGCGCCGACGCCGCACCGGACATCAACGCTGCGCTTCCGAGCGCGGCCAATCCAATAACGGCAAGCTTGATATTCATCGAAGTCTCCTTGGTTGAAGCCTGAAAACGTCCATGCGGCCGCCTGGTTGCTGCGACAAAAAAGACAGGCTCGTGCACTTGGTTCTGGCGCCGCCGGTTCAACGCAGGAAATGCGGGAGTTGTGAGGTCGCCCGATGTGCGGGCGACAATTGGCCGCGCGACACAATGGCGAGGCGCAAGTGGCTAAAGCGCAGAGACGTTTGGACCCAGTCGACCGCTTTCCGGCGAAAGCGCTCTACTGCGTGGTCAGCGGATGTTCGGCGGCCTTGTTGAAGAAGGCCGCTTCCTCGGCGGTGGCTTCGAGGAGTTGCTGGTCCTGGTCGTAGACGTCGTTGCGGAATTGGATGATCCGGTCCTTCGTCATCCACGCCGTGAGGTAGATCCAGGCCACTGGCACCTTCTTCAGCATGCGGATGTCCTGACGCTGTCCGCTGGCGATCGCGGCGTCAATGGCGGCGCGAGTCCACTGCGGCTGGTCCTTCAGCAGCCATGCCGCGAGATCGCGGACATTGTCGACGCGCGAGCAGCCATGCGAATCGAAGCGATAGTCGTCGCTGAACAGGCTGCGCTGATTGGTGTCGTGCATGTAGACCGAATAGGAGTTCGGCATGTCGATCTTGACCGCGCCGAGCGCATTCCATGCGCCGCTCTGCTGCCGCACCGTGACGTTCGGCGCGTGATCGGCGGACCAGTCGACCGAATGCGGATCGATCGGGTTGTCGTGGGCGTCGAGCACATCCATGTGCATGCGCGACAGATAGGTCGGGTCCTTGCGCATATGCGCCGCAATCTCCGTCTTCGTGATCGATGACGGCACCGTCCAGGTCGGATTGAGAATGACGTCGGTGATCTCGGACGTCAGCGTCGGCGAGGGCTTCTCGGTCTTGCCGACGATCACGCGGTAGCGCCGCACGACCTTGTCGTCCTCGACGGCCTCGGCGAAGGTGGCGGGAATGTTGACGACAACGTACCGCGGCCCGAACTGGAAATCCATCTGGTCAAGCCGCTCCAGCGAGGCCTCGAGCTGCTTGATCCGCTTCTGGACGGGAACGTTGAGCGCAGCCAGCGTGCGCGGCGTCACTGTGCCGGTTGCCGCGAGACCGTGGCGCGCCTGGAAGTGCTTCACCGCCTCGGCCACGACTTCATCATAGGCGCCGGTGGTCTTGTCGGCGGCAAGGTCGCCGGTGATGATCAGGCGCTTGCGCAGCTGATCGTCACTGGCGCCCTGGACGCCCAAGGCAAATTTCGCGTCCGCGGCGATCGTAGGCCAACCGCCGCGGGCGGCGAGATCGGAATAGCTCTTCACCACGTCGCGAATGCGTTGGGCGCTGCCCTGGTCGTAGGTCGGCTCGTGCGACAACGCGAGCGCGGCAGCCGACCGCGCCTCCGCGACCGAGGCCACCGCAGCCGGCTTCGTCTGGCTGGGCTGGGCGGCTACCGGTGCCGCAGCCGGCACGGCATGATGGGGCGGGACCGCTGCAGCCGGGCCGGGCGCGCCGGCGGTTTGGGCGAATGCCGGCTGAACCGCGAGCATGGTGGCCACGACGACGAGTGTCACTCTTTGCATATCGCGTTTCTCCGGACTGCGCCGCTTGCGCGAAAATCGGAAGGCAGGCCCCGGCCGCACCTATGGAGCGGGCGGCACGTTCGTTCGGAGGTGATGATCTATCCCGAGACCGTTGCGTCTTGATTAAGTTTTGGTTTGCAGCCGGTACATTGCCGCAACCTTCTTGCCGCGGCGTGGCTGGAGGCGCCCATCAAGGCGGAGATCGTTCGTCCGTCCCGGAGCGTGTGGAAGCCGGGGCGCACGGATCGCGTGGTGCCGAAGGGACAAAGAAAAAGCGCTGCCATCGCGGATGGCAGCGCTTCGACATCTCCGGTTCTATATCTTCCTGGCCCCGGCCGGCACGTGCTGATCCCGATGACCGCTCGCCGGCCAATCCGCTCGCCCTGGTCGGTCGCGTTCGCGGCGTCGCGACCGTACCTGTGCTGCCGCTCAGCCTTCGTTGGCGGCGATCGATTCCATCAGCGACACCAGCTGGCGCTGCACGGTCTGATCCTTGATCTTGCTGTAGGCGCGGAGCAACCGGAGGCTGAACGCGCTGTCGAGGAACAGCAGGCTCTCGACTTCGCGGGCCTTGTTGTCGCCGTCGTAGAAGAAGGTGACCGGCACATCCAGCGCGCTCGCGATCTGCTGAAGGCGCGCGGCGCCGACGCGGTTCACACCCTTCTCGTACTTCTGAACCTGCTGGAAGCTGACGCCCAGCTTGTCGCCGAGCTCTGCCTGCGAGATCTTCTGCTCGACACGGCGCAGGCGAATCCGCTTGCCCAACTCAATGTCCGGCTTGCCGGCACTGCGCTGCTTCATCTTCTTTGCTGCTGATCTGTTCATTCTGGTGACCCGTCCTTCAAATCGAGAATCCCTGGCCCGGTCGGGTCAGGGACACGTTCATGATGTACCGCGTTAAGCTCGAGTGGATCGTCAGTTCGTCTGAACTACGAAGTCCAAGAAGATCGCGGGATGGTATCCAAACGCATTTGCGCGTTGGAAGCACCCAAGTACCGACTCGGTCGACTACCTGAAGTCGACCGCGCCAAGGTGTCTACCGACACCCCGCCCTCTACATTTGGCAAAATATTGACCAAACCACAACTAGCGCGAGTTTGATCGACACAGATTTTGCGCGCATGCTTACTGGGCGGCATTGCACTGCGCCCGTAGTTCTACGGGCAGCCAATATTGTACGAGCGTCCTAGTATGGATGCAACCCCAGCTAGTGCATCCTGAGGTCGCGGTGACGGTCTGCGGTTGCTTGACTGAATCGCCGCCAATGCGAAAAGTTTGACGTAAGTCCAAGTCAGGCTTTCGGAATGTTGCTGGACAATTGCCTAAAAGTTCTGAATCATCGGGAACAATTGTGCGCCTACGGAAAGCCGGCGAACTCTGGCAGGAGAGGCCAAATGAAGCGGAAGAGGGGAACACCTCGACTCTACCTCGCGGCTTCGGGAGTGGAAGATATGCCGGTCGCAAATACGGAAGAACGGTTGCTGGCGCTGCTGGCAACCCTGGAAGAGTGTCAGGCATTTCTGACTGACCGGGCGAGCACGGAGACGGCGCGGCTACTGTCCCTTGCGATTCTCGAGCTTCGGATGGAGCTCCACAAGGTGACGGATTCCGAGTTGAAGGCGCTGTGCGACATGATCGCGTCGGACGAGCCGGTGCAGGAACCGGCGACCAGGCAGTTGCCGCCGTATCTGCGGCTGATCAAGTAAGCCCGCGCCCCGCGCCAAGCGCGGGACGCTTTTGGTCCTGTGCCGCGTGGTTCAGCCCGCGGTCACGTCAACCGCATCAGTGCCTTCGAGCACGCGGCGCGCCTTGTCCCGATCGAGGTCACCTTCCCAGGCCGCGACCACGACGGTGGCGACGCAGTTGCCGATCAGGTTGCCGACCGCACGCGCCATGCCGATGAACCAGTCGACCGAGAGCACCAGCACGAGGCCGATCGCCGGAATGCTTGGCACGGCGTTGAGCGTCGCCGCCAGGATGACGATCGCGGAACCCGGCACGCCATGCGCGCCCTTCGAGGTGATCAGCGACACGCCGAGCACGAGCAGCAGGTCGCCGAACGACAGCGGCGTGTTGGTGGCCTGCGCGATGAAGACGACCGCCAGCGTCAGGTAGATCGAGAACGCATCGAGGTTGAACGAATAGCCGGTCGGAATCACGAGGCCGACCACCGAATCCTTGACGCCGAAACGCTCCAGCTTGCGCATCACCTGCGGCAGCACCGCGTCTGAGGATGCGGTCGCGACCACGATCATCAATTCCTCGCGCAGGTAGCCGAGGAATTTGAGGATGTTGATGCCGGCGAGCGCCATCACGGCGCCGAGCACGCCGAGCACGAAGACGGTGACCGAGACGTAGAACAGCGCCACCAGCGACAACAACTGCTTCAGCGAGCCGACGCCGTATTTGCCGACCGTGTAGGCGACGGCGCCGAGCACGCCGATCGGCGCGAAGCGCACGATCAGCCCCATGGCGCGGAACAGCACCGTGGAGATCGCGTCGATGAAGGAGGAGATCCGCTCGCCCTTCTCGCCGCCGACCAGCGCCAGGCTGACGCCGAAGATGATAGCGAAGAACAGCACCTGCAGCACATCGTTGCGCGACAGCGCGTCGAACGAGGTGGACGGGATGATGTTGAGCAGGAAGCTGCCGATGCCTTCGCCCTTCAGCTTCTGCGCGTTGCTGGCATAGTTGCCGAGTGCCTTGGCATCGAGCGTCGAGGTATCGATGTTCATGCCGTGACCGGGACCGAACAGATAGGCCAGGATCAAGCCGATCAAGAGCGCCACCGTCGTCATCGCCTCGAAATACACCAGCGCCTTGACGCCGACGCGTCCGACCTTCTTGAGGTCGCCGGCGCCTGCGATGCCGTGCACCACCACGCAGAACACGATCGGCGCCACGATCATCGAGATCAGCTTCAGGAAGGCATCGCTGAAGATCTTCAACCCGATCGCGAAATCCGGCGCCGCCACGCCGATGACGATGCCGAGCAGCAGTGCGACAAGCACCTGCACGAACAGTGATGTGTAGAGCGGCTTGCGTGCCGTGCTGGCTTCCGCTGCGATGGTCGACATGAATTCCCCCTGTTTCCGATCGTCCGAACCCGCCCCATCTTAGCAACTTGCGTGCCAAGATGTCGCAGGATTGGGCACCGTTGGCCCGGTCAATCGCCGGTTTCGAGGGTGCTGGTCACCGTGTAGACGACGCCGTGGGGCAGGAAATCGACCGTGGCCTCGCCGCCGAGCTGGTCGCGGGCGCTGCGCTCGATCAGCCGGGAGCCGAAGCCGCGCTGCACCGGCGCGGTGACCTGCGGGCCGCCGGCCTCCGTCCAGATCATCCGCAGCTTCGGTGCTGGGCCTTCCTCAAGGATTTCCCAATCCAGCGTCACCGTACCGGTGTCGTTGGACAGCGCGCCATATTTGGCGGCGTTGGTCGCCATCTCGTGCAGCAGCATCGACAGCACCAGGGCAAGCCGGGGCGACAGCGGCACCCGCGGTCCGAACATCCGGACCCGTTCGGAGGTGCTGCTCAGCAGATACGGCCGCAGCACGCGGCTGATCACGTCCTGCAGGTCGGAGCCCTGCCATTTGTCGGTCGAGAGCAAATTGTGCGCCTCGGCCAGCGCGCCGAGCCGTCCCTCGAATTTCTCGCGCTCGGTGCGGCTCGCGCTGCGGAAGGTCTGCGTGGCGATCGATTGCAGGATCGCCAGCGTGTTCTTGACGCGGTGATTGAGCTCCTCGATCAGGAGGTCGTGCAGCTTCTCGCCGCGCGCGATCGTGGTTGCCATCCGCACCGCGAAGCCGAGGCCGACCATGAGCAGGACGCCGCCGATCACGGCGGTGATCGCGAGCGAGCGCCACAGCGGCGCCACCAAAGAGTTCTCGGCGATTCCGGCCGCGACGGTCCAGCCGGTGAGGCGAGACCGCGTGAAGCCCGTAATCAGCGCCACGCCTTCGAGCGAGACGGTCGGCAGTGTCGCCTCGCTGCGGCGGAACATCTCGGCAAACAACGTCGGCGAGGCGCGCTGCCCGATGGTGGCCTGCGGATTTGGCACGCGGGCGAGGTTGACGCCGTCGCCGTCGAAGATCGAGATGGTCCAGTCCTGGTTGAGGCGCTGCTTCTCGATCATGGCTTGGAAGACCTCGATCGGCGGGCTGAAGGAGATGTCGTAGAGCACCTCGCCGTCGCGGATCACCGGCACCTCGACGGTGACGATCAGTTGCTGCTTGACCTCGCCGAAGAACAGGTTGGAATATTGCGGCTGCCGCGTCGCAAACACCTTCTCGACGATCCCAAGGTTGTTGCGCGGCGGCAGGCTCGCGGTGTCCGGCGTCAGCGAGGAGAACGCCTGGCGTCCCGCACGGTCCGCCACCAGCACCACGCCATCCTTGCCGTACTGGTCGAGGAAGCCGGCTGCGACACGGCGGAAATTGCCGAACTCGCTGTTGCGCAGCGAATTGGTCAGCGCCAGCACCTGCAGCCCGCCGGTCATGCGCTGCATTTCGGCATCGAGCAGCAGGCGGATGCTGCGCGCCGTTTCCAGCACGCGCTGCGTGGCGGCCTGGCGATCGCGCTGGTAGTTGTGAAACACGATCCCGACCGCGAAAACGATCAGCGGCAACATCGTCCCCGCGACCAGAAGCGCGAGACGCACTGGCAAAGTTAGCTTCGGCACGATGTCCCCGGGTCGGTGCCCGTTTGCGATGAGCTTAGGGGAAGCGGGAAAAGTCCGCCAAAGGAAATGAATGTGGTCGGAAAAATTCCGCGGCGCACACCCTGCGCCGCGGAAGAGGCATTGTCATAGATTGCTCTCGGTGATCGCGGTGTAGACCATGGTGCGCAGCTCGCGCCGCAGCGGATAAGCGCTCGACGGCAGCACCTGGGTCATGAAGATCGTGATCAGCTCCTCGGCCGGATCGATGAAGAACGACGTCGTCGCGGCGCCGCCCCAGTTGAATTCGCCCGGGCTGCCCGCGATCAGCGTCTGCGCCGGGTGCATGGTGACGGCGAAGCCGAGGCCGAAGCCGATGCCGTTATAGGCGGCCTCGGCGAACATCGAGCGCGACATCGCCGGCAGGTCGACGCCGCCGGGCAGGTGGTTGGAGGCCATCAGCTTCAGCGTCTTCGGGCCGAGCAGCCGGACGCCGCCGAGCTCGCCGCCATTGAGCAGCGCGCGGCAGAAGGTCAGGTAGTCTGCCGCGGTCGAGCACAGCCCGCCGCCGCCCGAGACCAGCGAGGGCGGCGACAGGAACGAGCTGGTCGTCGGATCGTCCTGCAGGGTCAGCGTGCCCTTGCGCTCGGCGGCGAGCGGATTGAAGCCGCCCTGCGGGTCGGCGGAATAGCAGGCGGCAAAGCGGTGCGCCTTGTCGGCGGGCACGAAGAAATCGGTGTCGTTCATGCCGAGCGGCTTGAAGATCCGCTCCTTCAGGAATTGCTCAAACGGCACGCCTGAGATCTTGCCGACCAGATAGCCGAGCACGTCGGTCGAGACCGAGTAATTCCAGGCTTCACCCGGCGAGAACTCCAGCGGGATCTTGGCCAGGTCCTCGATCATGCTGTCCAGCGTGCCGGCCTTGATGACCTCGCCGATCTTCTTCTCGCGATAGGCGGCATCCACATTGGAGCGCTGCTGGAAGCCATAGGTGAGGCCCGAGGTGTGGCGCAAGAGATCGACGATCTGCATCGGCCGCGTTGGCGGGCGGGTGAGGAAGGCGGGCGCAGTGCCGGCGACGAACACGCCGAGGTTCTTCCATTCCGGAATGTACTTTGCGACCGGTTCGTCGAGCGCGACCTTGCCTTCCTCGACCAGCATCATGAAGGCGACCGACGTGATCGGCTTGGTCATCGAATAGATGCGGAAAATGGTGTCGTCCTTCATCGGCGCCTTGCGCTCGAGGTCGGCAAAGCCCTGGACGGTGGAATGCACGATCTTGCCGCGGCGGTAGATCAGGACCTGAGTGCCGGGAAAGCGGCCGGAATCGAGGTAGCGGCTCTTCAGATGCGCTTCGAGGCGGTTGAGCGCGGTGGTCGACATTCCCGCGGATTCGGGCGAGGCAGGCGTGGGAGCTAACATCGGGCAATTTCTCCGGCTGGCGAGGCAGCCTTGATAGCCGAAAAGTGTCCGCTGCACCAATCGGCCGCTGCTTACCGGCCCCGTGCCGGTGGTGTACGCTCGCCCCTGCAATCGCGCCCCAAAGGGCCCTCAAGGGAAACGCCGAGATGACCCAGTTCAACGAAACCGAGCTCACCGCCGCCGTGATCCGCAGCTTCGACCAGACGCCCGATCCCAGAGCCAAGTTCCTGCTGCAGGAACTGGTGAAGTCGCTGCACGATTATGTGCGCAAGACCGATCTCACCTTCGAGGAGTGGGACCACGCGATCGGTTTCCTGACCCGCACCGGACAGAAGTGCACCGACATCCGCCAGGAATTCATCCTGCTGTCCGACGTGCTCGGTGTGTCGATGCTGGTCGACGCCGTCAACCACAGGGATCGCGACGGCGCGACCGAGACCACGGTGCTCGGCCCGTTCTATGTCGGCGAGCACAAGGTGACGCCGCACGGCACCGATATCTCGGCAAGCCTGCCCGGCGAGCGCATGTTCGTGCAGAGCCGCGTCACCGACCTCAACGGCAAGCCGCTCGCCAACGTGCCGGTCGATGTCTGGCACGCCGATGACGACGGGTTCTACGACTCGCAGAAGCCGAGCTATGCCAGCGAAGGCCCGTCGTCGCGGGCGCGCTTCATCACCGATGCCGACGGCCGCTTCTTCTTCCGCACCATCGTGCCGTGCAGTTACCCGATCCCGACCGACGGTCCGGTCGGGCAGATGATTACGCAGACCAACCGGCACCCGATGCGGCCGGCGCATGTGCACTTCCTGGTCAACGCCAAGGGCCACGAGCCGCTGATCACGCATGTGTTCGTCGAGGGCGATGAGTATATCGACTCCGATGTCGTGTTCGGCGTGAAGGACGAACTGATCGCCAAGGTCGAGAAGCGCACCGATCCTGTGATGCCCGACGGCCAGCGCTCGGATGGGCCGTGGAGCCTGATGACCTACGAATTCCACGTGAAGCCCGGCGGCGGAATGGCGCCCGCGCCGCTCGGCACCAAGGTCACCGAAGACGCCTGATCGCTGCTGTTCAGACCTGCTGCTCAATTCATGTGCGGCGCACAAGAATTGTGCGAATCGCGTTCTTTGTCAGCGCGCAGCGACCCTCTGCGCGCTGCGGCAAGTTGCGCAAAACATTGCGATAAAATCAATTTTTGCACTGCGGTAGCTTGGCACGAGGCTTGAATAGTCTGACGCCGACGCCATTGAAGCCGTCCCTCGAGGCCACCCCATCGGATTTTTGACGCCGCCAAACCGGGGCTCCCCGGTGCACGCCCTTTTGCGCCCTGTGTGCGTCGCCACCCGACGGGCGGTGCTCGACGCACAGACGCAACACCTAACGCAACGACGCAAAGGACGACCGATGACCAAGCCCAGCAACACGCCCCCGAGCCGTGCGATCAGCCGTCGCCGGCTCCTGAAGGCAACCAGTGGCGCCGCCGCGCTGCTCGCCGCAGCCAAGTTCAACTTTCCCGCTGGTGCATTCGCTGAAGGAGCAGGTCCGGAAGTGAAGGGCGCCAAGCTCGGCTTCATCGCGCTCACCGATGCCTCGCCGCTGTTCGTCGCCAAGGAGAAGGGCATCTTCGCCAAATACGGCATGCCCGACGTCGAGGTGCAGAAGCAGGCCTCGTGGGGCACCACGCGCGACAATCTCGTGCTCGGCTCCGAGGGCAACGGCATCGACGGTGCGCATATCCTGACCCCGATGCCGTATTTGATCTCGGCCGGCAAGGTGACGCAGAACAATCAGCCGACGCCGATGTACGTCATGGCGCGGCTCAATCTGAACGGCCAGTGCATCTCGGTCGCCAAGGAATATGCCGATCTCAAGGTCGGCATCGACACCGCGCCGTTCAAGGCGGCGCTGGAGAAGAAGAAGGCCTCCGGCAAGGCGGTGAAGGCCGCGATGACCTTCCCCGGCGGCACGCATGATCTCTGGATCCGCTATTGGCTCGCGGCCGGCGGCATCGATCCCGACAAGGACATCGAGACCATCGTGGTACCGCCGCCGCAGATGGTGGCGAACATGAAGGTCGGCACGATGGACTGCTTCTGCGTCTGCGAGCCGTGGAATCTGCAGCTGATCCATCAGGAGATCGGCTACACCGCGATCACGACCGGCGAACTCTGGGACAAGCATCCGGAGAAATCGTTCGGCCTGCGCGCCGCCTGGGTCGACAAGAACCCGAAGGCCGCGAAGGCGCTGCTGATGGCTGTCATGGAAGCCCAGCAGTGGTGCGAGAAGATGGAGAACCGCGAGGAGACCGCTGCGATCTGCGCCAAGCGGCAGTGGATCAACTGTCCGGTCGAGGACATCACCGACCGCATGAAGGGCAAGTTCGACTACGGCACCGGCCGCGTGGTCGAGAACTCGCCGCAGCAGATGCGGTTCTGGAAGGACAATGCGTCCTATCCCTACCAGAGCCACGACCTCTGGTTCCTCACCGAGGATATCAGGTGGGGCAAGTACGAGGCGGGCTTCGACACCAAGGCGCTGATCGCCAAGGTCAACCGCGAGGATCTCTGGAAGGAGGCCGCCAAGGAGCTTGGCGTGCCGGCATCGGAGATCCCGACCTCGACCTCGCGCGGCAAGGAGACCTTCTTCGACGGCAAGGTGTTCGATCCTGCCGATCCAGCCGCGTATCTGAAGTCGCTGTCCATCAAGCGTGTCGATGTCTGAGCCCGACCGGGCCGCGCTCTCTTGCGCGGCCCGTCGCCTGACCACGGAGATTGTCTGTCAATGTCGATGCCTGCCATGAAGACCGAAGTATCAGCGGTGGCGATCCCGCAGGCCGCCACTGCGGCGCCGATCGTGACCATGACGCCGAAGCGCGCGCCGCGCGCCGAGACCTACGCCAGGATGGCGAAGGAGACCGCGGCGCGCGTGGTGCCGCCGCTGATCGTGGTCGCGCTGCTGCTGGTGGTGTGGGAACTGATCTGCCGGCGCGCCGGCTCCAGCCTGCCGCCGCCGTCAAAGGTGTTCAAGGACACCAAAGAACTGATCCTCGATCCGTTCTTCGACAACGGCGGCATCGACAAGGGCCTGTTCTGGCATCTCTCCGCCAGCCTGCAGCGCGTCGCTTACGGCTATTCGCTGGCGGCGATCGCCGGCATCGCGCTCGGCACCCTGGTCGGACAATCGGTCTGGGCGATGCGCGGGCTCGATCCGCTGTTCCAGGTGCTGCGCACGATCCCGCCGCTGGCCTGGCTGCCGCTGTCGCTCGCCGCGTTCCGCGACGGACAGCCGTCTGCGATCTTCGTCATCTTCATCACCTCGGTGTGGCCGATCATCATCAACACCGCGGTCGGCATCCGCAACATCCCGCAGGACTACCGCAACGTCGCCGCCGTCGTGCAACTCAATCCGCTGGAGTTCTTCACCAAGATCATGATCCCGGCGGCCGCGCCCTACATGTTCACCGGCCTGCGCATCGGTATCGGCCTGTCCTGGCTCGCGATCGTTGCCGCGGAAATGCTGATCGGCGGCGTCGGCATCGGCTTCTTCATCTGGGATGCGTGGAATTCCTCGCATATCAGCGAAATCATCCTGGCGCTGTTCTATGTCGGCATCATCGGCTTCGTGCTCGACCGTCTTATTGCGCTCCTGGGCAAGATCGTGACCCGCGGCACGGCGGCGAACTGAGGGACAAATCATGCAGGCCTATCTGAAGCTCGATCATATCGACAAGACCTTCACCCGCGGCAACGCCACCACGGAAGTTCTGAAGGACATCAACCTGACGATCGGGAAAGGCGAATACGTCTCGATCATCGGCCATTCCGGTTGCGGCAAGTCGACCTTGCTCAACATCGTCGCCGGCCTCACCGGCGCCACCAATGGCGGTGTGCTGCTGGAGAACCGCGAGGTCAATTCGCCGGGACCCGATCGCGCCGTCGTATTCCAGAACCACAGCCTGCTGCCGTGGCTCACCGTCTACGAGAACGTCAAGCTCGGCGTCGACAAGGTGTTCGCCAAGACCAAGAGCAGGGCCGAGCGCGACGCCTGGGTGATGCACAATCTCAGCCTGGTGCAGATGGCGCACGCCAAGGATAAGCGGCCGAGCGAGATCTCGGGCGGCATGAAGCAGCGCGTCGGCATCGCGCGTGCGCTCGCGATGGAGCCGAAGGTGCTGCTGCTCGACGAGCCGTTCGGCGCGCTCGACGCGCTGACCCGGGCGCACTTACAGGATTCGGTGATGGCGCTGCATCAGAAGCTCGGCAACACCATCCTGATGATCACGCACGACGTCGACGAGGCCGTGCTGCTGTCGGACCGCATCGTGATGATGACCAACGGCCCGAGCGCGCGGATCGGCGAGGTGCTCGAGGTGCCGCTGGCGCGCCCGCGCAAGCGGCTCGAACTCGCGACCAACCCCGGTTACCTGAAGTGCCGGCAGCGCGTGCTCGAATTCCTCTATGAGCGCCACAGCTTCGTCGAGGCGGCGTGATGGTGACGTCGGTATCAGGCGTGCTTGCTTTGAACCGAAGCGCCGGATGCGGTTACCAATGCTCGCATTTCGAAAAATCATTTCAGAACTCATTTCAGGACCAAGGAGCGTTGAGATGAATCCGGCCCAAATCAAGCTGGTTCAGGATAGCTTTGGCAAGGTTGCGCCGATCTCGGAGCAGGCTGCCGTCATTTTCTACGATCGCTTGTTCGAGGTCGCGCCCGCCGTGAAGGCGATGTTTCCGGCCGATATGAAGGAGCAGCGCAAGAAGCTGATGACGACGCTCGCCGTCGTCGTGAGCGGCCTGAGCAATCTCGACACGATCCTGCCCGCCGCGAGCGCGCTCGCCAAACGTCACGTCAGCTATGGCGCCAAGCCCGAGCATTATCCGGTGGTCGGCGGCGCGTTGCTGTGGACCTTGGAGAAGGGCCTCGGCGAGGCCTGGACGCCTGATGTTGCAGCCGCATGGACCGCGGCCTACGGCACGCTGTCCGGCTACATGATTTCGGAAGCCTACGGCGCGGCGTAAGCGGCGTTGCGGCGGCGGGGTCAATCCGGCTATCGCGCAAGCGGATAGGTGGATTGCTTCGCTGCGCTCGCAATGGCAGAGGCAAGCAACTAAGGTTCGCCCGTTCCGCCAACGGGTGAACCAATAATGATGTTCCTGGAAACGCCACCGAAGCTGATCCCGACCGAAATCTTCTCCGCCGTGCCCGCCGAATTCCGCCGCAAGGTGGCGAGCGAATGGGCCGACGCCAACCGGCCCGGCGCGGTGACCGACTGCTTCATCGAGGGGCCGTCGTTCGATGCCGATGGCAATCTCTACATCGTCGACATTCCGTTCGGCCGCATCTTCAGGATCGCGGCGGACAAGACGTGGTCGCAGGTCGCCGAGTATGACGGCTGGCCCAACGGGCTGAAGATCGATCCGATGGGCCGCATCCTGATCGCCGACTACCGGCACGGGCTGATGGAGCTCGACCCCGGGTCCGGCGAAGTCACGCCGCTGCTGCGTTCGCGCAATTCGGAATCGTTCCGCGGCTGCAATGATCTGCACATTGCCTCGAACGGCGACATCTATTTCACGGATCAAGGCCAGACCGGGCTGCACGATCCGACCGGCCGGGTCTATCGGCTGCGGATGAATGGCGCGCTCGACTGCCTGATCGACACCGGCATCAGCCCGAACGGCCTGGTGCTCGATCCACATGAAGCCGTGTTGTTCGTCGCCATGACGCGCGACAATGCGGTGTGGCGCGCGCCGTTCATGAAGGACGGCAGTGTCTCCAAGGTCGGGCGCTTCTGCTCGCTGTTCGGCCCGAGCGGGCCCGACGGCATGACGATGGACAGCGCCGGTCGGCTGTTCGTCGCGCACGCCTCGCTCGGCCATGTCTTCGTGTTCGCGCCGAACGGCGAGTGCATCGCGCGGATCAAGTCCTGCGCCGGGCAGAGCTGCACCAATGTCGCGATCGGCGGCGCCAACCGCGACCGGCTCTACATCACGGAGTCGGTCACAGGCACGGTGCTGGTCGCCGATATCAGCGGGCTCGACTGATCGTCACGCGCCGGCGCTGGAACGTCGGACGCCGTCGGCCGGTGCGATGGAAAGAAGCCAGTCGCTGAACACCTGTTCGGCCTGCACGGCGACCGGCCTCGCCAGCGCCTGCGTCGCCGCGCGCAGGTCTGATATCGAGACCTTGGCCGCGGACAGTTCGACGGCATGGCCGACATACCATTCCTCGAGCTGCCGCGGATCGGCCTCGAGGTGGAATTGCAGCGCCAGCGCGTTGCGGCCCCAGGCGAAGGCCTGGTTCTCGTAGTTGGCGTTCGAGGCCAGCCGCACCGCGTCGCTCGGCAGGTCGAACGTATCGCCGTGCCAATGCAGCACCTTGGTGTGCAGGTTGCGCAGGCAGGATGATTTGCCTTCAGCCGTCAGGTCGACCGAACCCCAGCCGATTTCCTTGACCGTGCCCGGGAACACGCGGCCGCCGAGCGCCCGCGCCATCAATTGCGCGCCGAGGCAGATGCCGAGCGTCGGCAGTCCACGTAGCAGCCGCTGTTCCAGCAGCGCGATCTCGGTCGAGAGGAACGGATAGGTCTCGGTCTCATAGACCCCGATCGGGCCGCCCAGCACGATCAGGAGATCGGCATCGCGGATTGCGCGATCGGAGAGATCGTCGACCGGCGCATCGCAGAACGCCACGCTCCAGCCGGCGCGCTCCATGATCGGGGCGAGCACCCCGAGATCCTCGAACGCCACATGGCGGATGGCAATGGCGGAGCGGGGTGGTCGCATCTTTAACGTCCAGTCTTTCGCTATATAATCTTAAATATAGCGTGGCGGATCGGAGCGAGTCCAGTCGCAAGGGACCGTACAAGGGATCGTATCGGATCAGCGGTTCGAATGCATCTTCTCGAGAAAATCCTTCACGCCGCTGACGGCGCCGGTATTCGAGGCGACATAGCCGGGAAGGGCGCCCACCGCCTTGTGAAACTCGCTGCTCCTGATGATGTCGAGCACCCGCTGCATCGGCTCGGTCTCGAGGAACGCACGCTTGCAGACGAAGAAGTAATCCTCCGTCAGCAGGCGGATGAAGTCGAGCCCGAACTGCCGTGCGGCGGCCTCGACGCCGAAACTCGCATCCGCCATGCCGCTTGCGACATAGGCGGCGACCGCGGCGTGGGTGAACTCCATGTGCTGGGCGCCGTTGATCCGGCTTGCCGGGATCTTGTGCAGCGCCAGCAATTGATCGAACAGCATGCGCGTGCCGGAATCATGGTCGCGGTTGACGAAGCGGGCCTTGCTTGCGACCAGGTCCTTCAGCGAAGTGATCTTCAACGGGTTGCCGCGCTTGACCATCAGGCCCATTTCGCGCGTCACGAAATTGATCACGCGATCCTCGCGTGGATCCAGCCATTCGCGGCAGGTCTTGATGCCTTGCGCCCGCAACTCGCCGTGCGGCAGATGCACGCCGGAGAGATCGCAGGCGCCCTGCGCCAGCGAGACCAGCGAGTTCTGGTTGCTGACATAGCGGAGGTCGACGCCCATGCCGCCTGCGCGATCGAGGAACTCGCGCAGCTTGGACACCGCAAAGCCGTGGCTGGCATGGACACGGATCACCTGCGGCCGCTGCTCGAGGAACGGCTTGATCTCGGTGACCAGTTCCTGCGCGAGGTTCTCGAGTTGCAACCCGAGCCGCGCCTGCATGCGTTCGCCAGCCCACACCAGCTTCTCGCCGAACGGCGTCAGCTTCGAGCCTTTGCCGCGCTGGGTTTCCACCAGCGGAACGCCGAAGAACTCGGACCATTGCTCGATCAGGTTCCAGACGTGGCGATAGGACAGCTGCGCATCATTGGCGGCGCTGGTGATCTTCCCGGTCTTCCTGATCTTATTGAGGATGCCGAGCATCACGACCGCGGTCTGCGGTGAGTTCTCCTTGCGGAAGCGCCAGACGGTTTCGATCTCGATCTGCAGCATCGTGGTCACCACTTATGAAGTTGACTTCATATCCTGGCATGCCAATAGGCACAAGATATCATATTTACTGCTGATGAAAGCCTCCTACGTTGCAGGACAATACCAGGAGGAAATATGATGTCAGTTGCATATGACTATGAACGTAGCGCCCGCGCCCCGACCATCCGGGACGAATTGCTGCTGATCGACGGCGCCCGCGTCCGCTCGCTGTCCGGAAAGACCTTCAAGTCCCTCAATCCCGCCACCGAACAGGTGATCGCGACCGTTGCCGAAGGCAATGAGATCGACGTCGACCGCGCGGTCGCCGCCGCTCGCCGCGCCTTCGAGGGCCCCTGGCGCACCATGCGCGCGGCCGAGCGCGGCCACATCCTGCTGAAATGGGCCGAGCTCTTGAAGCAGCATGCCGACGAGATTGTCGCGCTCGAAAGCCTCGATGCCGGCAAGCCGATCGCAGGCGTGCTGCGCCAGGATTTCCCGGCCGCCATCGACACGCTGACCTATTACGCCGGCTGGGCCGACAAGATCAGTGGCGACGTGGTCTCGACGCGCGACGACGCGCTCACCTACACGGTGCGCGAGCCGATCGGCGTAGTGGCCGCGATCGTGCCGTGGAATTTTCCGCTGATGATCGGCATGTGGAAGCTCGCGCCGGCGCTGGCCTGCGGCTGCACTGTCGTGATGAAACCGGCCGAGCTGACGTCGCTGTCCGCGCTGCGGATCGGCGAACTCGCGCTGGAGGCCGGTTTGCCGAAGGGCGTCCTCAACATCGTGACCGGGCCCGGCCGCGTCGTCGGTGATGCGCTGGTCAATCATCCCGATGTCGACAAGGTCACGTTCACCGGCTCGCCCGGCGTCGGCCGCGGCATCATGAAGGGCGCCGCCGGCAACTTCAAACGCGTCTCGCTCGAGCTCGGCGGCAAGTCCGCCAATGTGATCTTCGACGACGCCAATCTCGAAGCCGCCGCCAAGGCCGCGGCCGCCGGCATCTTCTTCAATGCCGGGCAGGTCTGCTCGGCCGGCTCGCGCGTGCTGGTGCAGGAGAACGCCTATGACGAGGTGGTCGAGCGCCTGGTTGCGCGCGCGGAAGCCTTGCGCATCGGCGATCCCGCCGACCGCGCCACCGCGCTCGGGCCTGTGATCTCCGAAAAGCAGATGCGCTCGATCCTCGATTATGTCGAGATCGGCAAGAACGAAGGCGCGCAGCTCGCCACCGGTGGTGCACGGGTCGGCGACCGCGGTTATTTCATCAGCCCCGCGGTGTTCGCCAATGTCGCGCATGAGATGCGCATCTCGCAGGAGGAGATCTTCGGTCCCGTCGTCAGCGTGATCAAGTTCAAGGACGAGGCCGATGCGCTGGGCATCGCCAACGGCACCGCCTACAGCCTCGCCGCCGGCGTCTGGAGCGCCGATATGGGCCGCGTGCAGCGGTTTGCGAAGAAGGCCCGCGCCGGCACGGTGTGGATCAACACCTATGGCTATACCGATGTGCGGTTGCCATGGGGCGGCGAACGCGACTCCGGCCTCGGCCGCGAGCACGGCACCGCCGCGCTCGACAATTTCACCGAGCCGAAGGCGGTGTGGATGAATCTCAACGTTTGATGGCACGTAATGCCAGCAAGAAAGGCGCGGATCGGAGGATCCGCGCGGTTGGGATTGCGCGAGAACGCGCAACATAACAGCTGTCGTCCCGGCGAAGGCCGGGACCCATAACCCCAGGATGAAGTTGTTGCGCGACGCTGTGGCCACAGCGGAGCGCAACCACGTGGTTCCGTGGTTATGGGTCCCTGCTTTCGCAGGGACGACGATGTGGAGACATCATCGCCCGTTTCCTTTATCGTTCTGCGTGGCTCCAACGAACGAGGCGATCGTGCAGACAAAAAAATTCGGCAACAACGGCCCGCAGGTCTCGGTGATCGGGCAGGGCACCTGGTATCTTGATCGCGGTGACCGCAAGGCGGCCGTCGCTGCGCTGAAGCGCGGCATCGATGCCGGCATGACGCATATCGATACCGCCGAGATGTATGGCGACGCCGAACTCGTGATCGCCGATGCGATCGTTGGCCGCCGCGACGAGCTGTTCCTGGTCTCGAAGGTTCTGCCGAGCAACGCCTCGCGCCGCGGCACCATCACCGCCTGCGAGCGCTCGCTGAAGCGATTGAAGACCGATCGCCTCGATTGTTACCTGCTGCACTGGCGCGGAACCTATCCGCTGGCCGAGACGGTCGCGGCATTCGACGAACTGATCGCGGCCGGCAAGATCCGCTCCTGGGGCGTCAGCAATTTCGACACCGAGGATCTCGACGAACTGCTCGACGTCGCCGGCGAGGGCAAGATCGCCTGCAATCAGGTGCTCTACCATCTGCAGGAGCGCGCGATCGAGCACGCCGTGATTCCGTGGTGCGAGCGGCACGGCGTCGCCGTGGTCGCCTACTCGCCGTTCGGCCACAATGATTTTCCCTCGCCGTCGAGCAAGGCCGGCACGGTGCTGCAATCGATCGCCGAGAAGCACAAGGCGACGCCGCGCCAGGTCGCGCTGAGCTTCCTCACGCGGCTGCCGTCGGTGCTGACAATTCCGAAGGCATCGAATGCGGACCACGCGGCGGAGAATGCTGCGGCGGGAGCGCTCAAGCTCAGCGGCGACGAACTCGCCGCGCTAGACGCGGCGTTCCCGCGCGGGCCGAAGCCGCGCTCGCTGCCGATGCTCTGAAGAACCACATCACACAACAGAGTCCCGCGAAATTCGCGGGGTCACACCGCTCCGCTCCACACAGTTGTTAACAAACTGTTGCAGCTGCGGCCGCATTGTGGCTGCGGCGGGCCGTCGCGCGCGCTGACGCATATCGGAGTCCCGTTTTCGGGCATTGTTCTCGCGGCGGAATTGGCGTTCTGTACGAACAGCAGATTCCCCTTATTTTGCTCATCGAGATTGCCGTGACACCGCCCCCCGCCGCCGTAGCCGCCAGGCTGGACAGCGTTCCTCTTTCTTTGCCCGTTAAGACTGCGCCCGCAACGACGAGCCTGGCGAGCAAAGCGCCGGCCCGCACCGACCGGCCGTTCAAGGGCATTGCGCTGATCCTGCTGTCGACGGTGTTCCTGGGGACCTCCGACGTTACCGCAAAATATCTCTCGTCCTCGCTGCCTTCGATCGAGATTGCCTGGATCCGCTTCCTGGTGTTCGCGTTGATCATGACGCCGGCGATGCTGCCCGGCACGCCGCTATTCGCGCTGCGCAGCAATCGTCCCGGTCTGCATTTGCTGCGCGGCGCCGCGCTGCTCGGCTCGTCGCTGATCTTCATCACGGGGCTCGGCTTCCTGCCGATCGCCGAGGCCTCGGCCACCAGCTTCGTCTCGCCGCTGTTCGTCACCGCGCTGTCGATCGCCTTCCTTGGCGAGAAGGTCGGCATGCGCCGCTGGATCGCGACCGCGGTCGGCCTCGCCGGCGTGTTCATCATCCTGCGGCCGGGCACCAGCGCCTTCCATCCCGCCGCGGTCTTCCCGATCGTCTCCGCGCTGGCCTGGGCCGGCACGCTGATCCTGACGCGCATGATGAGCGGCAGCGAACGTCCGGTCACGGTGATGACCTATTCGTCCATCGTCGGCGTCGCCATCGTCAGCGCGCTGGTGCCGTTCGTCTGGGTCACGCCGAGCTGGCACGACATCATGTTCGGCATCCTGATCGGCGTTGCCTCCACCGTCGGACAATGGATCGTGGTGCTGGCGTTCCGCTACGGCGATGCCTCGGTGCTGGCGCCGTTCTCCTACACGCAACTATTGTGGGTCAGCATCCTCGGCTTCCTGATCTTCGGCGAAGTGCCCGACCATTGGACCATCCTCGGCGCCGGCTTCATCGTCGCCTCGGGCCTCTACACCGCGCATCGCGAGCGCGTCAGGCGGTCGCAGTTGCTGACCGCGGCCGGCGAGCCCTCGCCGAACGCCTGACGGCGCGTTTCTATTTTACAACAGCTGCCCTTTATCCCTGCGAATGCGGGTCGCGCGCCGCGACCGTGCACGGCCTGAGAAGACGCGTCCCCCGCGAATTGCAAGATAGCCCATTCGGGTTAAGCCGCGTCCGCGCGGCACTATCGATTTTGGGGCTGGGACAATGCCGGAGTGGGGCCGCACGCGAATCCGTCTGCAAGGCTGGTTGACGGCCGCGATCATTCTTTCAACGGGTCTGCTCGCCGGGCCGGCCCTCGCGCAGAACGGCGGCGTGGGCGGCGAGGGTGATTATCAGTCGACGGGACAATATGGCGGCGCCGGCGGCGTTCCGGGCGTCAATGGCGGGGTCGGCGGCGCCGGCGGCACTCCGAATCGGTCGTGCGTATGCACCGGTGGCGGCGGTGGCGGCGGCGCTGCGGGCGCCGCCGGAGGCGCCGGCGGTCCCGACGGAAATTTCAGGAGAGGCGGCGCTGGCGGTGCGGCCGGGCTGGATGGCACCGCGGGAACGGCCAACTCGGATACGGCCAGCGGCGGCGGTGGCGGCGGCGGCGGTCTGAGCGGAACGACAGCTGCGACGTTGAACAATACCGGAGTCCAGTCGGGCGGTAACGGCGGCAAGGGCGGCGACGGTGGTGTCAACACCATGCCTTCAAATCAAGTCGTTGGCGGTGGCGGCGGTGGTGGCGCGGGTGGCGCCGCGGTCGTCATCACCGGCGCCGGGACTCATTCGAACAGCGGCAGCATCACGGGTGGCAATGGCGGCGCGGGCGGTGCCGGCGATGTCGGCGGCAGCGGCGGTGACGGCGGCACCGGCATCGCCGTCACGGTGTCGGGCGCAACGATCAGGAATTCCGGCTCGATCTCCGGTGGCGCCGGCGGCGGCGGCGGTGCACAGGTGTCCGACATCTACTCGAATCAAGGCAATCCTGCTTACGGCGGCACAACGGGACGGCCGGGAGCGGCAGGCACCGGCGGCACCGGCATCGTCGGCGCTGGCCTCGCCGTCATCAACAGCGGAACGATTACCGGTGGTGGCGGTCCGGGCGCGCAGGGCTATGCGATCGGCTTCACGGGCGGTGCAAATACGCTGACGTCAAGCGGCGGAACATTGAGCGGCAATCTCGGCATTGCCAATGGCGTCGGCGCCAGCCTGACATTCCTGCAAACCAGCGCGGCCGGCGCTTCGGGTAATGTAACCATTTCCAGTATCACCGGCCTCACGGGCGGCGCCACCGATGCCTCAGTTGCGGTCAAGCTGGACGGCGGGCGCTCGCTCATCATCACCGGCGCCAGCTCCTACACCGGCGGCACCTCGGTGAGCGACGGATCGACACTCGTCCTCCGCAACAGCAATGCGCTTGGCAGCGGCAAGCTGACGATGGGCGAGACGCTTGCCGGGCTCACCAAGCTGGTGCTGGACGGCAACGGCTTCAACATCGCCAACACCATCGTCATCAACAGCGATCCCGTCATCACCGTCGCGGCCGGCACCACCAACACGATGTCGGGGCCGATCAGCGGTGCCGGCGATATCGTGCTCGACGGGGGCGGCACGCTGGTGCTGTCCGGCGCCAATACATACACCGGCGGCACCACGATCTGCGGCACCGCCTGTGGCGCTGCCGGCGGCAGCAGCGTGCTGCAGGTCGGCGTCAACACGGTGGGTACGCCGGGCGCGATCGTTTCGTCGGCGATCGGCACTGGCCTGCTCACCTTCGATGGCGGGACGCTGCAGGCCGGCGGCAACTACACGGTCGCGAACAACGCACAGATCAATGCCACCGGCGGTACCATCGATGCCAACGGATACACATTTACCTATTCGGGTAACATCGCAGGCCCGGGCGGATTGACAGCGCTGAACGGCCGCGTGGTGCTGACAGGCACCAACACCTATGCCGGCGGCACCACGATCTGCAATTGCGCCACGCTGCAACTCGGCGACGCCACCCACACCGCCTCGATCGTCGGCCAGGTCAATGTCGAGGGCAGGTTCGACATCGTCAATGCCAACACGGCGGGCATCACCAAAATCGTCAACGACGGCCTCAGCGGCGTTGCCACTACGACGTTCCGCAATTCCACGACGGCGTCGACGGCGATCATCGACAACCTGAATTCCGGTATCACGCAGTTTCGCGACAGCAGCACCGCGGGCAACGCGACCGTGAGCAATAGCAACGGTGCCCTGACGATCTTCCGCGACACCAGTTCTGCCGGCAATGCCACCTTCACCAACACCAACGGCGGCACCGTGGTGTTCGGCGACGCGCTTGGTCCTCCCGGTGGCTCGGACACCAGCACGGCCGGCAAGGCCGTGTTCGACAACCATGATGGCGGCGGCGTCGTGTTCCTGGGCCACACCAATGCGGGTCAGGCCACCATCACCAATGGCAACAATGGCGGCTCGACACAGTTTTTCGAATTCTCGTCGGCCGGGTCGGCGACGATCACCACGACCGCGACCGGCTATATCGCTTTCTTCCAGAACAGCACCGCGGCGAACGCGACTATCGACAATAGCGGGCTTACCTATTTTGGCACGTCGGGCTTCAGCTTGACGGAAGCTCCGACCGCGGGCAACGCCACGATCATCAACCGCTCCGGTGGCGCGCTGATGTTTGACGCCTACGCAACGGCCGGCAACGCCACGATCACCACCGAGAGCGGTGCCAACGTCAAATTCGCAGGCAATTCGACCGGCGGCGCCGCGCAGTTCATCACCAACGGCACCGGCTTCGTGGATTTCGGCGGCAGCCTTGGGCCGAACGGCGACGGCCGCATCACCGCAGGCTCGATCGCGGGTTCGGGCACCTATTATATCGGCGGCGGAAATGCGCTCACGGTGGGCGGCAACAACCTCTCGACTGTCGTCAGCGGTGTGATCGCCGATGTCGATCCCTGCGGCTGCGGCCCGGCTGGGCCCGGCAATCTGGAAAAGACCGGCAGCGGCACGCTGACCCTGTCGGGCGTCAACACCTATACCGGTACCACCGTCGTCAACGGCGGCGTCCTGCAAGTCGACGGCTCGATCGCGTCGTCGAGCGCGGTGACGGTGAATTCGGGCGGTGCGCTCTCCGGCAGCGGCACCGTCGGTAATACGACGATTGCAAGCGGCGGCATCCTGCTGCCGGGCAATGGAACACCGGGCGCGTCCCTGACCGTGGCCGGCAATCTCGCCTTGCAGTCCGGCGCGCTGTACCTCGTCGGGCTCAGTTCGACGGTGTCGACATCAACCAAGGTGACCGGTATCGCGACGCTTGCCGGATCGGTCGGCGCCAGCATCGCCGCCGGCCGCACGGTCGCGAAGCAATACACCATCCTGTCGGCGGCCGGCGGCCGCAGTGGAACGTTCGCCGGCCTCGATTCAACCGGACTGCCGTCCGGCCTGGTTGCGACGCTCGGCTATGACGCGAACAATGCCTATCTCAATTTCGTGCTCAATTACGGCGCAGCGTCGAAGCTGAACGTCAACCAGAACATTGTCGCCACCACGCTGCAGAACTTCTTCAATGCCAATGGCGGCATCAACGTGGCCTTCGCGGACCTCTCGCCGAACGGCCTGACGCAAGTCTCAGGTGAGGGCGCGACCGGATCGCAGCAGGCGACGTTCAGCGCGATGAACCAGTTCATCGGGCTTTTGACCGATCCGTTCGTCGCAGGGCGCGATGGCGGTGTCAGTGGCGGCGTCGGCGCTGTGCCGTTTGCCGAGGAGAGCGCCTCGCTCGCCTATGCGGCGCGCAAGTCCGAGCCGCGCGACGCGCTCGCTGCGATCTACACCAAGGCGCCGCCGCAGCAGCTCGACTTCACGCAGCGCTGGAGCATCTGGACGGCAGGCTACGGCGGCTCGCAGACCACCGGCGGCAATGCGGCGCTCGGCTCGAACAACAGCAGCAGCAGCGTCTATGGCACGGCGGTCGGCGCCGATTACCGTTTCTCACCGAACACAATTGCCGGCGTTGCGCTGGCCGGCGGCGGCACCAGCTTCAGCACCAACGGTCTGGGCTGGGGCCGCTCGGACCTGTTCCAGGCCGGCGCCTTCGTGCGCCACAGCGTCGGCGCGGCGTATTTGAGCGCAGCGCTCGCCTATGGCTGGCAGGACATCACCACCGACCGCATCGTCACCGCCGCGGGCGCCGATCATCTGCGCGCCAACTTCAACGCCAATGCGTGGTCGGGCCGGCTCGAGGGCGGCTATCGCAACGCCACGCCGTGGATCGGGCTGACGCCTTACGCTGCCGCGCAGTTCACCAGCTTCGAGCTGCCGGCCTATGCCGAAAGCGTGGTCTCCGGCGGCGGCGCCTTCGCGTTGAATTATGCGGCGAAGAGCGTCACCGACGCCAGGAGCGAGCTCGGTCTGCGCACCGACAAGTCGTTCGCGGTCGATGGCGGCATCCTGACGCTGCGTGGCCGCGTCGCCTGGGCACATGACTTCAACCCGAACCGCAATGTTGGTGCTGTGTTCCAGGCATTGCCCGGCGCGGCCTTCGTGGTCAACGGCGCGGCGCAGGCCAGCGACTCCGCGCTGACCACGGCCTCGCTCGAGATGAAGTGGCGGAACGGCTGGTCGGCGGCCGCGACCTTCGAGGGCGAATTCTCCGGCGTGACGCAGTCCTACGCCGGCAAGGGCGTTATGCGCTATACGTGGTGATCCTCCGTGCTATAGCCTCCTGCGGCGAAAGCCTGTCGCGGATTTGATCCGCAATTTCGTGGGGCGAAATACGCGTCAAAATGAGTGGGGCAAAACCCACGCGGGAGGGAACATGCGCGCAGCGATCTTCAGAAACGGCGAGATCGTCGTCGACCAGATGCCGGAACCGAAGCCTGGCGCCGGCCAGGTGTTGGTCAAGTCGCTCGCCTGCGGCATCTGCGGTTCCGATCTGCACGCGCGCAAGCACGCCCACCGCATGGTCGAGCTGAGCAAGTTCCTGCCCGGCCGCACGCCGATGGATCTATCGCGCGACGTCGTGTTCGGCCACGAGTTCTGCTGCGAGGTCCTCGACTACGGCCCGAACACCACGCGCAAGCTGAAGCCCGGCACGCGTGTGTGCTCGCTGCCGGCGCTGCTGACGCCGGAGGGCCCGAAGGGCATCGGCTATTCCAACGATTATCTCGGCGCCTATGCCGAGCAGATGCTGCTCAGCGAGCCGCTGCTGCTCGAAGTGCCGAACGGCCTTTCCGCCGAGCATGCCGCGCTCACCGAGCCGCTTGCGGTCGGTGTGCATGCTGTGGCGATGGCCAACATCAAAGGCGGCGAGGTGCCGCTGGTGATCGGCTGCGGGCCGGTAGGGCTTGCGGTGATTGCGGCGCTCAAGATCAAGGGACTCGGCCCGATCGTCGCCGCCGATTACTCGCCGGCGCGGCGGCTGCTTGCCGAGAAGATGGGCGCCGATGTCGTGGTTGATCCCGCGAAGACGCAGCCCTATGCGAGCTGGGCCGAGCACGCCCAGATGTCCGAGGCGGAGAAGGCGGCGCGGCCGCCGATGCAGGCGCTGTTGCCGCCGCTGAAGCCCGCGCTGATCTTCGAATGCGTCGGCGTGCCCGGCGTGCTGCAGCAGGTGTTCGAGGGCGCGCCGCGCAGCGCCCGTGTCGTCGTGGTCGGCGTCTGCATGGAGACCGACAAGTCCGAGCCGATGCTCGGCATCATCAAGGAGCTCAACGTCCAGTACGTGCTCGGCTACACGCCGGAGGAGTTCGCCTATTCGCTGCGCCTGATCGCGGAAGGCCAGGTCGATGCTGCCTCGCTGGTCACCGGCCGTGTCGGCATCGACGGCGTCGCGCAGGCGTTTGCCGATCTCGCCAATCCCGAGGCGCACACCAAGATCCTGGTCGAGCCGTGGCGCTGAGTTCGATCTTGTAGGGTGGGTTAGCGAAGCGTAACCCACCATCTTCTCCGTGGCGCGAAGTCGGTGGGTTACGCCTCCGGCTAACCTACCCTACGGATCGGCGCTTGGTGCGCGCAAATTTGCATTTCGCGGCACCGAACCTATAGTTCGCTGTCCTCTGAAAGCACCCACCTCATGCGCGTTTCAATCATCACGGGAGGCGGCTCCGGCATCGGCGCCGCGGTCGCGCGCCGGCTCGCCGGCCCCGATCAATCCCTGATGCTGCATGGCCAGGGCACTGATGCCGCCGGGCTCGCGCGGCTGAATGCGGTCGCGGAGGAATGTCGCGGCAAGGGCGCGAAGGTTGCGGTCTCGACCGGCGATCTCGCCGCGGCCGGCGCCGGCACGGCACTGGTTGAGGCCGCGCGCGCCGCGTTCGGGCCGATCGACAGCATCGTGCACGCCGCGGGCTTTGCCGACCGCCGCGAATTCGCCAGCCTGCCGCGCGCGGCGCTGGAGCGCGCCTTTGCCGTGATGGCGGCGGCATTCCATGAAATCGCGGCGGCCGCGCTGGCCGACCTCACGCGCAACGCGCAAGGCCGCGTCGTCGCAGTCTCCAGTTTCGGGCCGCATCGCTTCGTGCCGGGTGCGACCTATCCGGGATCGGCCGCCGCGAAGGCCGCACTCGAAGTGCTGGTGAAGTCGCTCGCGATCGAACTCGCTGCATCAGGTGCCACCTCCAATGCCGTGATGCCCGGCTACACCCGCAAGGATCCCGGCCTGTTCGGCGCGCTGGATACCGCGACCTGGGAGCGGGTGGCGAAAGCCAATCCGATGCAGCGGCTGGCCGAGCCCGACGAGGTCGCGGCCGTCGTTACGTTCCTGCTGTCGCCGGACGCGGGCCACATCACCGGCGCGACGCTGCCGGTCGATGGCGGCCTGACCTTGATGTGACGGCATGAGCGAGGACACGCCAGCACAGCAGGTCGATGTCGTCGTGCTCGGCGCGGGCATGGTCGGCGTCTCGGCGGGCCTTGCCGCACGGCGGCGCGGGCTCTCGGTCGTCATCGTCGACCGCCGCGAGCCCGGCAGCGAGACCTCCTACGGCAATGCCGGCATCATCTCGTCCGGCTCGATCCTGCCGCTCAACACGCCGGCTCTGCTGAAGAACCTGCCGAAATATCTCACCAACAAGCATCCGGCGCTGCGCTGGAATCTTCCCTGGATGCTCGGCAATGCCGGCTGGGTGATCCGCTTCCTTGCTGCCGCAACACCGTCGCAGACCAAGCCGCGCGCCGCCGCGCTGCACGGCCTGATCGGGACGTCGCTGACGCTGCATCGCGACTGGATCGTGCAGGCCGGCGCCGGCCATCGCATCCGCGAGACCGGCTGGCTGAAGGCCTGGCGCGGCGACGGGCTCGCGGCCGTCAAGGCCGAGCAGGCCGCGCTTGCCGAGTTCGGCATCCAGAGCGAGGTGCTCGATCGCCAGGCAATCTCGGCGCTCGAGCCCAACATCATCCCTGCCTATAGTGTCGGCCTGCTGCACACCCAGACGGCATCGGTCGATTCACCCGGCGCGGTGGTCAAGGCCTATGCGCAGTTGCTCGCCAACAGCGACGGCACAGTCAGGCGATCTGAAATTCGGCGGATCGAACCGGTTGGCGACGGCTGGCGCGTGCAGCTTGCCGACGGCGAGATCGTCGCGCGCCATGTCGTGGTCGCGCTCGGCCCCTGGTCGGCCGAGCTGCTGCGGCCGCTCGGCTATCGGGTGCCGCTGGCATTCGAGCGCGGCTATCACCAGCATTTCGTGCCGAACCCGGCACGCAAATTGCTGCGGCCGATCCATGATGCGGAGGGCAGCTTCCTGATGACGCCGATGGAGCAGGGCATTCGCGTCACCAGCGGCGTCGAGCTCACCGCGCGCGACGCCCCGTCGAACTATGCGCAGCTCGAATCTGTCGTGCCGATGGCGCGCAGCGTGGTCGAATTCGGCGATGCGGTCGGCGAGCGCTGGCGCGGCGCGCGGCCGACGCTGCCCGACAGCCTGCCGATGATCGGCGCGGCGCCGCGGCATCGCGGGCTCTGGCTCGCTTTCGGCAACCAGCATATCGGCTTCACCACCGGCCCCGGAACCGGCGCCGCGGTCGCGGCAATGATCGCGGGCGACGCGCCGCCGTTCGACGTGACGGCATTTTCACCGGGCCGGTATATCGCGTGACTCGCGCGAAGCCGCCTGCGATGCTGGGGCCGCAAGCCACGCGGAGGGGAACGCGCGGCAATCGAGGGGCAGGATGAACTACGTCTGGGATTTCGGGATCCTCGCCAAGTACAGCCACCTGTTCTGGCTCGGGCTCGGCTGGACCATCGCCTATACGGTCGGCACCATCATCCTGGGCACGCTGATCGGCCTGATCGTCGGCATGCTGCGGCTGCGGCGCATTCCGGTGATCGACTGGCTCCTGATCGCCTATATCGAAACCTTCCGCTGCACGCCGCTCTTGGTGCAGATCATCTGGTTCTACTACGCCTTTCCGGTGGTGATCGGTGTCAACATTCCTGCGCATGTCGCAGCCGTCAGCGTGCTGTCGCTCTATGGCGGCGCGTTCTATGCCGAGATCGTGCGTGGCAGCATCGAAAGTGTGCCGGTCGGGCAGTGGGACGCCGCAAAGGCGCTCGGCTTCCGCGGCTGGCGCCTGATGCGGCTCGTGATCCTGCCGCAGGCGCTGAAGCCGATGATGGCGCCCTATGTCAACCAGTCGGTGACGCAGTTGAAGAACACCTCGCTGGTCTCGATCATCGCGGTGCCCGACCTCGTCTACAACGCGACACTGATCAACGCCGACACCTATCGGCCGCTCGAGGTCTACACCATCGTGGCGCTGATCTATTTTGCCATCCTGTTCCCGTCGACGCTGGTGGCCAGGCGGCTCGAGCGCGGGCTGACCTACGACAAGGTGTGATCTTTCTTACCTCTCCCCCTGTGGGAGAGGCGCGGATCGCATGCAGCGAAGCGGAATGCGATCCGGGTGAGGGGTAACGCTCTCTCGTGGGACCTGAGACCCTCACCCGGCGCTTCGCGCCGACCTCTCCCGGAGGCAGGGGAATCGCATGTTGGCTTCGGCAAGTAGTTGCCAAATCGACAGAAAGGGATTCTGAAGGTGGCTCCTGATCCGGAGGGAGCGACCGATGCAGCGATTTGCAGAGTGCTTTTCGGAGTTGCCAGACCCGCGAGCCGACAACGCACTGCATGATCTGACAGAGATATTGTTCATCGCGCTGATGGCGACGCTGTGCGGGGCGACGAGTTGCACCGACATGGCGCTGTTTGCCCGGATGAAGGCCTATCTCTGGCAGGATGTGCTGGTGCTCAAGAACGGCCTGCCGAGCCACGACACGTTCAGTCGGGTGTTCCGGATGCTCGATCCGAAGGCGTTCGAGACGGCGTTTCGGCAGTTTATGAAGGCGTTTGCACAAGGCGCCAAGATCAAGCGGCCGCGTGGGGTGATTGCGCTCGATGGCAAAGCGTTGCGACGCGGCTATGACCGCGG